>NZ_JBMDXT010000044.1:0-5167 GCF_048594475.1 Nakamurella sp.
ATCCAACCGGCCACCCCGGCGGGCCCCGGGCCGGCCGCCGGAGCCGGCGCGACCCCGGGCACCGGGCCGGGGGCCGGAACCGGCCCGGCGGCGGCAGCCCCGCTCCGGGGCGCCATCCGCACGTCCGCCCCGACCACGTAGGCGGCGATCGCGACGACCGCCTGGACGATGCCGAAAATGGTCAGCAGGACGGCGCCGAGTCCCTTGCTCACCTGCCCGGCGGCCAGCAGCTCGAGCGAGCTGGTCGTACCCAGCGAGATCAGGGCGCCGACCGCGCCGCCCACCGACACCGCGGCGACGGCCAGGCGGGACCGCTCGCTGCCGGGCAGGAACGCGGCCAGGGCCAGCAGTCCGGCGATGAGCAGCAGGATCGGCACGTACCCGGGGCCGACCGCGTACACGCTCAGGCTCTCGTCGATGCGACTCGACGTGACCTGGGGCAGGAACCCGAACGCGAAGTTCAACCCGCCGAGCCCGGCGATGACCAGGCCGAAAAGCTTGGCCGGGTCCAAGGACCCGCGCGCGGTCGGGGTGACGGCCGGACCGCCGGGGCCCGGTGCGGGAGAGCCGGGAGCGGGCCGCCCCGGATCCGCGGGCCCGACCGGACCGGGGGCCGGGTGGCCACCCGGACCGGTCACCCCGGCGGACCAGCCGGAACCGGGCCCACCCCCGGCGGACCGGCCCGAGCCGGGCCCACCCCCGGCGGACGGGCCGGCGGCTCCGGGCGACCAGCCGGTCGGCGAGGCGCCCGGTGGGGCGGCGGACGGTCCCCAGTACCCGCCGGGCGGTGCGCCGCGATACTCGTCCGGTCGGCTCATCGCAAGTCCTCGCTCACCCGGCCCGGGGGCCGTCCACGTCCGCGTCCGGATCACGCCCGGGTCGCGCGTCCTGCAGTCGTCGTCGCTCGGGTCCGAACCTACCGACGAAATGACCCCGAACGGCGCAACGGCCGGACCGCGGTGCGGTCCGGCCGTCGGCACAAGGCGGATGGTGGTCGGGTCAGCCCGCGACCTCGCGCAGGAGGCGGGCGGTCTCGGACGGCGTCTTGCCGACCTTCACCCCGACGGCCTCCAGGGCCTCCTTCTTGGCCTGCGCGGTTCCGGCCGAGCCGGACACGATCGCCCCGGCGTGCCCCATGGTCTTACCCTCGGGCGCGGTGAACCCGGCCACGTAGCCGACGACCGGCTTGGTCACGTTGTCGGCGATGAACGCGGCGGCCCTCTCTTCCGCATCGCCGCCGATCTCGCCGATCATCACGATCGCCTCGGTCTCCGGGTCCTGCTCGAACGCGGCCAGGGCGTCGATGTGGGTGGTCCCGATGATCGGGTCTCCGCCGATGCCGATCGCCGTGGAGAACCCGAGATCGCGCAGCTCGTACATCATCTGGTAGGTCAGGGTGCCCGACTTGGACACCAGGCCGACCTTGCCCGGTCCGGTGATGTCGGCCGGGATGATGCCCGCATTGGACTTACCGGGGCTGATGATGCCCGGGCAGTTCGGGCCGATGATGCGCGTCTTTTCGACGCGGCCCTCGTTCGCCTTGACCGCATACGCCCAGGCGTAGGCGGTGTCGTGCACCGGGACACCCTCGGTGATGACCACGGCCAGCCCGATCTTGGCGTCGATCGCCTCGATGATCGCGTCCTTGGTGAACGCCGGCGGCACGAACAAGACGGAGGTATTGGCTCCCGTCTTTTCGATAGCCTCGGCCACCGATCCGAAGACCGGCTGCGCGCTGCCGTCGAAATCGACGGTGGTGCCGGCCTTACGGGCGTTGACACCGCCCACGACGGTCGTGCCGGAGGCCAGCATCCGGCGGGTGTGCTTGGTGCCCTCGGAGCCGGTCATGCCCTGCACGATGACCCGGGACTTCTCGGTCAGGAAGATCGCCATCGGTTCTCAGACTCCCGTGCTCGTGCTGTTCAGGGCGGCAAAAGCCAGCTCGGCGGCCTTGTCGGCGCCCTCGTCCATCGTCTCGGCCTGGATGACCAGCGGGTGCGCGGCCTCGTTGAGGATCGCCCGACCCTCCAGCACGTTGTTGCCGTCGAGCCGGACGACCAGCGGCTTGGTCGCCTCGTCCCCGAGCATGTTCAGCGCACCGACGATGCCGTTGGCGACCGCGTCGCACGCGGTGATGCCGCCGAAGACGTTGACGAACACCGCCCGGACGTCCGGGTCGGACAGGATGATCTCCAGCCCGTTGGCCATCACCTCGGCGCTGGCGCCGCCGCCGATGTCCAGGAAGTTGGCCGGCTTGACCCCGCCGTGCGCCTCACCGGCGTAGGCGACCACGTCCAGCGTCGACATGACCAGGCCGGCACCGTTGCCGATGACCCCGACCTGCCCGTCGAGCTTGACGTAGTTCAGGCCCTTCTCCTTGGCCGCGACCTCGAGCGGGTTCTCCGCGGCGGAGTCGGCCAGGGCCGCGTGCTCCGGGTGCCGGAAGTCGGCGTTGGCGTCCAGCGAAACCTTGCCGTCGAGCGCGACGACCGTGCCCTCACCGTCCTTGACCAGCGGGTTGACCTCGACCAGCGTGGCGTCCTCGCCCACGAAGGTGTCCCACAGCCCGACCAGCACCGCCTCGACCTGGTCGATCACCTCGGCCGGGAACTTGCCGGCGGCGGCGATCTCCTTGGCCTTCGCGGCGTCGACGCCGGTCAGCGCGTTGACCGGGATGCGGGCCAGGGCATCCGGGCGCTCCTCGGCCAGCTGCTCGATCTCCATGCCGCCTTCCTTGGTGGCCATGGCCAGGAAGGTCCGGTTCGACCGGTCGAGCAGGTAGGAGAGGTAGTACTCCTCGGCGATCTCGCTGGCCGGGGTGATCAGAACCTGGCGGGTCACGTGGCCCTTGATGTCCAGGCCCAGGATGTTCCCGGCGTGCGTGCGCACGTCGTCCAGGGTCGCAGCGAACTTGACGCCACCGGCCTTGCCCCGACCGCCGATCTTCACCTGGGACTTCACCATCACCGGGGTGCCCAGCTCCTGCGCCGCGGCCACCGCCTCCTCCACGGTGCGGGCCACCTTGCCGGCCGGAGCCGGCACACCGTGTGCGACGAAGAGTTCCTTCGCCTGGTACTCGTACAGATCCACGTCGTCTCCCTCGCCGGGACGGTTTGGTCTTGTGGTGGACCGGCGCGGAGCGGAAGGCCCGGGCGCCGGAGACCGTCGGAGCCACCCTAGCGAGCGGGTGATCACTCGTGGCCCACGACGGGTGAGACCTCACCCACGTTCGGCGGCCGATCGGACGGAAGATCGGGTTCTCGATCCGGCGGGACCGGGCCGCCGTAGGGTGGGCCGGTGGATGTCCGCGTCGGCGCCTATGCCGTCATCGTCCGGGACGGCCGCCTGCTCCTGACGCACTGGAACGAGCACGGCCGCAGCGGGTGGACGCTGCCGGGCGGCGGGCTTGAGGAGTACGAGACCACCGAACAGGCCGCCGTCCGCGAGGTGCGCGAGGAGACCGGGTACGACGCGGAGTTGCGCACGCTGCTCGGGGTGGACTCGCTCTTCCTGGAGCCGGCGGACCGGATCGTGCCCGGCGACGGGCCCCTGCACGCGCTCCGTGTGGTCTACCTGGCCCGGATCGTCGGCGGCTCTCTGACCCACGAGGCGGACGGCAGCTCGGACGAGGCCCGGTGGGTTCCCCTGGACGCCGTCGGGGAGCTGCCGACGCTGTCCCTGGTGCCCACCGCCATCGACATGCTCCTGCGCCGGCTGCCCGCCGACCGCACGGACGGCGCCGGGGACGCGACGGGCCCGGCGGACGAGGTCGCCCCGGACTGACCCGGCCGGGTGGCCGCGGCAGGATCGTTCAGCCCAGCCGGGACCGCCGCTGGGCCACCGCCTCGCGCAGCCAGGCGACGATGTCCGCGGTCGGGGCTCCGGGGGTGAAGATGCCGGTGACGCCGAGGGCGGCCAGCTCGTCCTGGTCCTCGGCCGGGATGATGCCGCCGCCGAAGACGATGATGTCGTCCGCGTCGGCCTCCCGGAGCAGCTCGACGACCCGGCGGAACTGGGTCATGTGCGCGCCGGAGAGCACGGACAACCCCACCGCGTCGGCGTCCTCGGCCAGGGCGGCGGCGACGATCTGGTCCGGGGTCTGGTGCAGGCCGGTGTAGACGACCTCCATCCCGGCGTCGCGCAGTGCCCGGGCGACGATCTTGATCCCGCGGTCGTGACCGTCCAGGCCCGGTTTGGCCACGACGACCCGGATCTGGTTCGACCCCTGCATGGTCAGCCGCCCTTCGACTCGACGCGCGCCCCGGCGGACCCGGGGCCCTGATCGTCGCGCACACCCGAGCCCGCGGCATCGGCGACCGGCCAGGCCGGGCGCAGCGCGACGCCGGCGGCGGCCCGGACGGCCACCACGGCGACGCACAGCGTGATGACGACGGTGCCGAGCAGCACCCAGAAACCGGTGGCCAGGGCGAAGCCGGGCAGCTCGCGGGCGGCCGCGGGAACGACCAACGGCTGCGCCAGCACCGCGGCGGCGCCCACGAGGGCGCCGCCCGCGACCGGCGGGAACCGCGTGAGCGCCCCGATCCACACCCCCAGCACCGCACCGGCCGCCACCGACCAGAACGCCCAGGTGTCCAGGTCGAGCCCGCTGACCAGCGTGGGTGCCGAGGACACCCCGAGCCCCTGGTACACCGGCAGGGCCAGCGCGACCGGCACCAGCCCGGTCAGGATGACCGCGTTCCAGCGGCGGGCACCCCGCGAGTCGGCCAGGCTCTGGTCGTCGACCACGTCGACGGAGGCCTCGGCCGCCTGCCGCGCGGCGATCGCGGCCAGCACCGCCGCGACGACAGCGGCCACCGTGCCGGCGACCATCAGGTACCCACCGGGCCCCACGGTCCAGGTGTGGCTGATGGTCGACCCGCCCGTCCCGCCCGAGGTGGCCGAGACCAGGGAGGTCGCCCACAGGGCCCGCCCGAGCGCGTAACCCGCACCGGCCCAGACGACCAGCAGGGCCGCCCGCCCCGCGCCCGCGGCGGCCGGTACCAGGGTCGATCCGGCGGCGACGGCCAGAGGGACCGCGGCCACGAGCAACGGCAGCGCGGCCGGCGCGAGCAGCAGGCCGGCCACGTCGTCCGGCGGGGCGCCGTCCAGATACAGCAAGGCGGTCTGCGAGGCGCCGGCCAGGGCGGCCGCGGCGAGCAGTCCGGCC
>NZ_JBMDXT010000440.1:0-4456 GCF_048594475.1 Nakamurella sp.
GCGGCGCCCCGGACGGGGCCGGTGGGCCGCCGGCGGCGCCGTCGGGGGGTCCGGCCCCGGGGCTCGCCCGCCCGGCTCGTGGTCGTCCTGGTCGCCGCCGTGGGGGTGCCTGCGGCGCTCGTCCTGGCCGGGCCGGCGGCAGCGCCGGCCGCGGCCATGCTCGGCGGCACCGGATACCTGCTCGGCCGCCGGTTGGTGGCCGAGCGCCGTCGCCGCCGCGCCCTGCCGGAGGTGCTGCGCGGACTGCGGGCGCTCACGCGGGAGCTGCGGGCCGGCGCCGATCCGGTGACCGCGGTGGATGGCGCCGCCCGCGCCGGCCACGGTGCCGGGGCGGAGGTGTTGGGCCGCCTGCTGGTGGTGATGCGCGCCGGGAGCGGAGCCGGGCCGGTGGATGCGACCGCCGAGGGCGGACCGGCCGGGCGAGTGCTGGACGCCCTGTGCTCGGGGTGGGTGCTCAGCCGGGAGCACGGGGTCGCGTTCGGGCGAGTGGTGTCCGGCATCGCCGATCAGCTGTCCGACGAGGTGGCCGCGGAGCAGGAGCGGATGTCCCAGTTGGCCGGGCCCCGGATGTCGGGCTACGTGATGGCCGGGTTGCCGCTCATGGGGCTGCTGCTCGGCGCGGGCATGGGAGTCGATCCGGTGCAGGTGCTGACGGGATCCGAGGCCGGCCGCCTGCTGCTCCTGGTCGGGGTGGCGCTGATGTGCGGTGGACTGCTGTGGTCGGCCCGGATCGTGGGCCGATGACGGTCTGGCTCTCACCGGGGTGGCCGGGGACGACGGCGGCCGCGCTGGCCGCGCTCGCCGTGGCGGCCGCGATCGTGCTGCTGCCCGATCCGCTTCGGGTGCCCCGGCCGGCGGCCGAGGGTCCTCCGGCCGATCCCCGGTGGCAACCGCTGATCGTGCCGGGGGGCGTCGTCCTGGCCGGTGCGCTGATTGCGCCGGCGTGGTGGTGGCTGGCGCTGCTGGTTGGCGCGGCGGTCCTGGCGGGCCGGCGGTGGGCGTCGGCCCGGGGATCCCCCCGCCGGCGGGCCGCGCGGCGCGCTCTGCTCGTCGGCCACGCCGAGTTGCTGGCGGCCGGGCTGGATTCGGGATTGACGATGGCGGTGTCCCTGCGGGCGGTCGGCGATGCGATGCGGATCCGGCCGCTGCCCGACGGGAGCGGTGACCTGCTCGCGGTGCTGGACGCGGTCGCCGCCATGCTCGCGCTCGGGGCCGACGCCGAGACCGCCTGGCGGGTCGCCGATGCCGACGAGGACCTGGCTCCGCTGGCGGCCGCCGCGCGGCGGTCGGCGACCGGCGGCACCACGCTGGCCGATGCGGTCCGGGAACACGGCCGGCAGGTACGGGAGGAGGTCCGGCAGGACGCCGCCCGGTCGGCCGGTCGGGCGGGTGTCGCGATGACCGCGCCGCTGGGGGTGTGCTTCCTGCCGGCGTTCCTGTGCCTGGGTCTCGCCCCGGTGGTGCTGGGCCTGTTGGCGTCGTTGAGCATCTTCTGACCCCGCCGTTTGTCCACATGTCCGGATTCCGTCCACACTGCGCCGCAACCGATGTCGCTCGATGTCGCCTTCGATCAGGCTGGGACGGCCGGGGCAGGGCGTCCCGGGTCGAGACGGAGGTCGGGATGCTGCAGCTGGTTTCGTTGATCAAGCAGGGAGGCGTCGACCGGACCGGTGCGGGCGCCGATCCGGGGCCGGGGCCCAGCGAGCCGGCCGGCCGGCACCCGGCGTCCCTCGCCGGTCCGATCGGTCCGATCGGGCCGGCCGCCCCGACCGGTCCGGTCGATCCGGTCGATCCGGCCGTCCCGGTCGGCCGGTCGGGTGCGGCGGGGTCGCCGCCGGACGATCGGTCGGACGCGGGAATGAGCACCGTCGAGTACGCCGTCGGGACCGTCGCGGCGGCCGCGTTCGCCGCCGTGCTGTATCAGATCGTCACCGGCGGATCGGTTCTCGCCGGCTTGACGGAGCTGATCAACCGGGCGATGTCGCTGTTCTGACGATGGATGGCGGCGCGGCGTCACGACCCGGCCGGCCGGCCGTCGGACCGGCGGGTGACCGGTCCATCCGGCGGTCCGGTGCCCGGGACTCCGGTCCGGCGGCGGGCGCGGCGATCCACCCCGCCGGCGACCGCCGCCGGACGGGCCGGGCCGGCGATCGGGGCAGCGTGACGATCGAGGCGGCCGTCGGGTTGGCCGTGCTGGCGCTGGTGTTGGCGGCCTGCCTGGCCGGGATCGCGTGCCTGCTGGCCCAACTGCGGTGCGCCGACGCGGCCCGCGAGGCGGCGCGGCTGGCGGCCCGGGGGGACGATTCCAGTGCGGCACAGGCGGTGTCGGCGCTGGCGCCGTCCGGGGCGCAGTGGTCGGTCGAGAGTGGGGAGGTGGTCACCGTCACGGTCACCGTGGCTCCCGCCGGCGGGTTGCTGCCCGGGGTGGTGATCTCCGCGTCCGCGGCGGCGGCGCGGGAAGCCTCCGGGCGGCCGCCGTGAGCGCCGAGCCGGATCGGTACCGGGTGGCCGGCCCCGTCCGGCCGGGCGGCGGCACGCCCGGCGGTCCGGAGGCGGACGAGGGCGCGGCCACGGTGCTGGCCTGTGTCGGGGTGATGGTGCTGCTGCTGGTGACCGGGGTGGCCGTGCACGTCGGGGCGGCGATGCTGGCCCGGCAGCGGGCCGAGACCGCGGCCGATCTGGCCGCCCTGGCCGGGGCGGGGCAGGTGGTGCGCGGAGCCGAGACCGCCTGCGCCGTGGCCGGGATCGTGGCTCGGGCCAACGCGGCCGAGCTGACGGGCTGCCGCACGGACGGGCTCGACCTGTTGGTCGAGGTCGCCGTCGACGTCGGCGGACCGCTGGGTGGGGCCGCCGCCGGGCGGGCCCGGGCCGGTCCGGTGGCGCAGATCGGAGGTCCGGGCTGAGAACCGTGCGGGGGGCGTGATCGGCCCGCGCGCCGACGGACCCGTCCGTCCCGCCCCGCCCGCCGACCGAGCCCGTCGGTGCCGCTCGGTGTCGCTCGATGTCGCTCGGTGTCGCTCGATGTCCTTGGCGGGCGCGGCCGACGCCGTCACGAACGGGCCAGGGCGTCCGCCATCAGGCCCAGCACCGCCGCGGCGCCGACCTTGTCCAGCGGGTGGTTGCCGCTGCCGCAGTGGGCCGACTGCACGCAGGCCGGGCAGCCCGCCTCGCAGCAGCAGGCCAGCACGGCGTCCCGGGCCGCGGTGAGCCAGGGCCGCATCGCCTCGTGCGCGCGGTCGGCGAACCCGGCCCCGCCGGGGTAGCCGTCGTGGACCAGCACGGTGGGGGCGCCGGTGTCCGGGTGGGGGACGGCGGACAGGCCGCCGACGTCCATCCGGTCGCACCCGGCGACCAGAGGCAGCAAGGCGATGGCCGCGTGCTCGGCCGCGTGCAGGGCCCCCGCGACCGCGGCGTCCCGCACGCCGGCGCGGCGCAGCGCGTCCGGCTCGATCGCGAACCAGACGGCGCGGGTCGGCAGGGTGTGCCGCGGGAGATCGAGCGCGACCTGGTCGAGCACCTCACCGGTCGGACGCCGGCGCAGGTAGCCGATCACCTGCGTGGTCAGCTCGACCGGCCCGACCCCGACCCGCACGCCGGCCGCGGGTGAACGGATCAGCTGCCCCTCGCCGAGGTAGGCGGTCGACACCGACCGGGGCACGGTGGTCCAGGCCGGCCGGTCGGCGCGGACCGCCGCGATCCCGGTCTCCAGGTCCAGCTCGTCGACCACATAGCTCTCGCCCCGGTGCAGGTGCACCGCCCCGGGATGGACGGCGGCCGGCGCCCGGTGGGCGTCGACGGTGCCCAGCAGGCGGCCGCTGGCCCGGTCCACCACCGCGATCTGGTGAGCGCCCGACCCGCGCAGGCTGACCTGCTCCGCCGGATGGCCCGGGTTCGCCCAGAAGACGCCGCCGGGCCGCCGGCGCAGCACCCGGCGCGCCACCAGCTCGTCCAGCACGCGCCGGGCCGGTGCGCCGCCGAACACCTCGAGGTCGTCCTCGGTCAGATGGTGCTCGGCGGCGGCGCACGTCAGGTGCGGGCCGAGCAGGAAGGGGTTCGTCGGGTCGATGACCGTCGATTCGACCGGCCGGTCGAAGACCGCCTCGGGATGCCGGACCAGGTAGGCGTCCAGCGGATCCTCACGGGCGACGAAGACCACCAGGGCCGGGCCCCCGGCCGCGCCCCGCCGCCCGGCGCGCCCCGCCTGCTGCCACAGCGCGGCCAGCGTGCCGGGGTAGCCGGTGATGACGGCGGCATCCAGGCCGGCGATGTCGATGCCCAGTTCCAGGGCGTTGGTGCTGGCCAGCCCGAGCAGCTCGCCGGAGTCCAGGGCCCGTTCCAGGTCGCGCCGGTCCTCGGGCAGGTAGCCGCCGCGGTAGGCGGCCACCCGCTGCTCGAGCTCGGGCGCGGTCCGCCGCAGGTGACGCCGCGCGGCCACCGCCACCTGCTCGGCACCCTG
>NZ_JBMDXT010000441.1:0-4193 GCF_048594475.1 Nakamurella sp.
AGCATCGCCGGCAGGTCGGTCCGCGCGATCTGGCGGGCCCCGCCGACGCTGCGCACCGAGTGGTCGAGCCGGATCTTGGAGTCCCAGATCGGGTACCAGAGCCGCTCGGCCAGCATGCCGGCGTAGGAGGCCGGCGTCTCCGTGGAATGGAGCAGGACCAGGTCGAGGTCCGAGAAGGGCGACAGCTCGCCGCGGCCGTACCCGCCGACCGCCACCAGGGCGACCCCGCCGACGTTGACCCCGGCGTCCTGGGCGAGTTCGCCGAGCCAGCCGTCGGTCAGTCGGGCGAGAGCCTTCCGCCGAGCCGGACCGGGAACCCCGGTCCGGCTCAGCAGTTGGGCTCGCACCTGCGCGAAACCGCCCGCCATCCCCACAGGCGAATTCCGCATGGGCCTACAGCGCTTCCTGACCGCGCTCGCCGGTGCGCACGCGCACCACCGATTCGACCGGGATCTGCCAGACCTTGCCGTCGCCGATCTTGCCGGTCCGGGCGGCCCGGACGATGACGTCGACGACGTCATCGGCGTCTTCGTCGTCGACGAGGATCTCCAGGCGGACCTTGGGCAGCAGTTCGACGGTGTACTCCGCGCCGCGGTAGACCTCGGTGTGACCGCGCTGGCGGCCGTACCCCGACGACTCCGAGACGGTCATTCCCTGGACCCCGAAGGCAAGCAGCGCTGCACGCACCTCGTCGAGCTTGAACGGCTTGATGACGGCGGTGACGAGCTTCATGCCTTGGCCTCCTGAGCGCGGTGCGCGGGAACGTGGGTGAGGGAACCGGAGGTCCGGCTGGCGCCGGCCGAGGGCTCCAGGTCGTACGCCGCCTCACCGTGGGTGGTGACGTCGACGCCCTCGACCTCGTGCTCCTCCGGGATCCGCCAGCCCATGGTGAACTTCAGGGCGTAGCCGATGATCAGGGTGATCACGCCGGACAGCACGACGGCGATGATCGCGACCACGATCTGGGTCCACAGCTGGGTCCAGCCGCCGCCGTAGAACAGGCCGTTCAGGGCGCCGTCGGGGGCCCAGGTCGCCGAGGTGACCACGCCGTCCGCGTCCCGGGTGACGTTGGCGAACAGGCCGATCAGCACGGTGCCGATGATGCCGCCGACCAGGTGGACGCCCACCACGTCGAGCGAGTCGTCGTAGCCGAACTTGTACTTCAGTCCGACGGCCAGCGCGCAGACCGCGCCGGCGACCAGGCCGATGACCATCGAGCCGACGATGTCGACCGCGGCCGCGGCCGGGGTGATGGCGACCAGGCCGGCGACGACGCCGGAGGCGGCGCCCAGGCTGGTGGCGTGCTTGTCCCGGATCCGCTCCACGATCAGCCAGCCGAGGGCCGCGACGCAGGTGGCGGTCAGGGTGTTGATCCACGCCTGGCCCGCGGTGCCGTCGGCGGCGAACTCGGACCCGGCGTTGAAGCCGAACCAGCCGAACCACAGCAGGGCGGCGCCGAGCATCACGAACGGCAGGTTGTGCGGCTTCATCGGCTCCTTGGCGAAGCCCATGCGCTTGCCGATGATGATGGCCAGCATGAAGCCGGCCATACCGGCGTTGATGTGCACGACCGTGCCACCGGCGAAGTCGATCGGGGTGGACAGCCACTCGGCCACGAAGCCCTCGGTGCCCAGCGCGCCGCCGCCCCAGACCATGTGCGCGATCGGGCCGTAGCACAGGGTCACCCAGAGGGCGGAGAAGACGAGCCAGGTGCCGAACCGGGCCCGGTCGGCGATCGCGCCGCTGATCAGCGCGACGGTGATGATGGCGAACGTCGCCTGGTAGCCGACGGCCACGGTGGCCGGCACGCCGGTCGCGGCCATCAGGCCGTTCTCGTCGTTCAGGCCGTGCAGGGCGAAGAACTCGAAGGGATCGCCGATGATGCCGGCGATGTTCTCGCCGAACACCTCGGAGTAGCCCCAGAGCATCCAGATCGGTCCGACGACGGCGAGCGCGCCGAAGCTCATCATCATCATGTTGAGGACGGACTTGGAGCGGGTCATGCCGCCGTAGAAGAAGGCCAGCGCCGGGGTCATGAGCAACACCAGCGAGGCCGCGGCGAGCATCCAGGCGGTATTGCCCGGATTCAGTTCGAAGGTGGATTCCATCAAGCCTCCAGGCTCTAGGAGTGGGATGGTCAGGCCAGCCGCCAGCGAGCAGGGCGGTTCGGCCCAGTGACCCACGAAGATTCGCGCCCGCGTGTTGCGCCGGGCGCTCCCGGAGGTTTCACCGGTGTGAACTCGGTTCGGAATGTGTTTCCGAACCGTTTCACGGGCGAAGACAACGTGTGACGCTCAGTCACCCAAGAGAGCGTCGACGAACGCGGCGGGTTCGAACGGCGCCAGATCGTCCGGGCCCTCGCCCAGGCCGACCAGCTTGACCGGCACGCCCAGCGTCCGCTGCACCGCCACGACGATGCCGCCCTTGGCGGTGCCGTCCAGCTTGGTCAGCACGATCCCGGTGATGTCCACCACCTCGGCGAACACGGTCGCCTGGACCAGCCCGTTCTGTCCGGTGGTCGCGTCCAGCACCAGCAGGATCTCGTCGACCTCGGCCTGCTTCTGGATCACCCGCTTGACCTTGCCGAGCTCGTCCATCAGGCCGGTCTTGGTGTGCAGCCGGCCGGCGGTGTCGATGAGCACGGCGTCCGCACCGTCGGCGATGCCGCGCTTGACCGCGTCGAACGCGACCGCCGCCGGATCGGCCCCGGCATCGGCCCGGACGACCGCGGCCCCGGCCCGCTCACCCCAGGTCTGCAGCTGATCGGCCGCGGCGGCCCGGAACGTGTCGGCGGCCCCGAGCACCACGTGCCGGCCGTCGGCGACCAGCACCCGGGCCAGTTTGCCGGTGGTGGTGGTCTTGCCGGTCCCGTTGACCCCCACGATCAGCAGGACGCTGGGCCGCCCGTCGTGCGGCAGGGCCCGCACCGACCGGTCCATCGACGGGTCGACCGCATCGATCAGCACCGTCCGCAGCAGCGCCCGGGCGCTGGCCGCGTCGGTGACGCCGTGCGCGGCCACCGCGGCCCGCAGCTTCTGGGTGATCTCGCCCGCCGCGGCGGCCCCGAGATCGGCCATCAGCAGGGTGTCCTCGACCTCCTCCCAGGAGTCCTCGTCCAGGGTCCCGGCGCCGAGCAGGCCCAGCAGCGAGCGGCCGAACGCGTTCTGCGACCGGGACAGCCGCCCGCGCAACCGCGACAGGCGGCCGGCGGTCGGCGCGATCTCCTCGCGCACCGGCTCGACCGCGGCCTCGTCGATCAGCACCTCGTCGACCAGCACCTCGTCGACCAGCACCTCGTCGACGGTGCCGTCGGGTTCGACGACGACCACGTCGGTGACGGTCTCGGTCGTGACGGTCTCGGTGACGTCGTCGGGCAGGGCCACCTCGACGATGTCGCGGCTCGGCGCGTCCCGCGGCACCGAGGCGTCGTCGCCGACCCCCGGCTGCCCGTCCACCTCGGTGCGCTCGGGCAGCAGGTCCGGGACCACCGGCATCGGCCGGGTGACCGGCCGCGGTGTCGATGCCGGCGGCGTCGGCGGCTCGGCCAGCGCGGTCCCCGCCCCGCCGCCGGCGGAGAACGAGATGGACCCGCCGGCCTTGTAGCCGCCCTTGGCCGGCGGCTCGTCGGTCTTGGCGATCTCCTTCGGCGGGGCGTCCTTGAGGGAGATGCGGCGGCCGCGGGCGCGGACCGTCCCCAGCACGAGGGCGAGGGCGAGCACGACGACGACGGCGATGACGATCCAGATCCAGGTTGGCACGCAGCCATCCTGACAGAACTGGCCGGGCGGATCAGCCAGCCACTCAGCCGCTGTCGAAGACCCGGTCCACCACCTTGCGGGCCCGCCGGGTGGCCCGCCGGTAGTCGTCGACGAACTCGCCGGGGTCGCCGCCCGGCGGGTACCCGCACGCCCGGGCGATGGCCGCGAGCTCGCGGCCCAGCCGCGGGATCTGGTCGTCGGGTTTGCCGCGGACCAGCATGATCGCGTTGCGGGTGCGCGAGGCGGTGATCCAGCCGTTGGTCAGCGCCTCGGCGTCCTGGTCGCTGATCAGGACGGCCCGGGCGGCGGCCGCGATCGCCGGCAGCGTGCTGGGCGTCCGCAGCGCCGGGACCTGGTAGGCGTGCTGCAGCTGCAGCAGCTGGATCGTCCACTCGACGTCGGCCAGCCCGCCCCGGCCCAGCTTGGTGTGGGTGG
>NZ_JBMDXT010000442.1:0-6223 GCF_048594475.1 Nakamurella sp.
CGGCCCCCCGGCGCCCGGCCCGCGGGGCCCCCCCCCCCCCCCCCCCCCGCCCCCCGCGGGCCCCCCGCGCCCGCCCCCCCCCGACCGGCCGGGTCGGCGCAGCCGACCAGGATGGCGAGGGCCAGCACCGCACCGAAACCACCGGCCGTCCGGCGGACCCCACGCCGGCGCGGCCGCCCGTTCCTCATCACGATCCGGTGTGTCATCCGAACTGTCATCCGACCCCTCGACGTCGCGGGACCACCGGCCCGATGGGTCGGGCCCGGCCCGATCGCCCGAGGGCCGGACGCCCCGCCCGACCTCAGGGTTGCGCCGTCGGTCCGCCCGCCGGGTCGGGACGCAGCTCGGGGAAGTCCTCGACGGCGAACTCGACCGCGAACTCGACATCGTCTGGCCGGGTCCCGCCCGTGCGGCCGTGCCGTTCCTGCTCCCGGCCGTGCCGTTCCTGCTCCCGGCCGCGCAGCTCGACCCGGCGGATCTTCCCCGAGATGGTCTTCGGCAGCGGCCCGAACTCCAGCCGGCGGATGCGCTGGTAGGGAGCGAGCCGGTCCCGCGAGTGCTCGAAGATCAGCCGCGCGGCGACCTTGTTCGGGTGATATCCCTCGGCCAGGACGACGTACGCCTTGGGCACGGCCAACCGGATCGGGTCGGGCGAAGGCACGACCGCCGCCTCGGCCACCGCGGGGTGTTCCAGCAGCACGGATTCGACCGCGAACGGTGAGATGCGGTAGTCCGACGCCTTGAACACGTCGTCGTCACGGCCGACGTAGGTAAGGTACCCGTCCGCGTCGCGGGACCCGAGATCACCGGTGTGGTAATACCCGTCGCGGGTGGCGTGGGCGGTCCGCGCCGACTCCCCACGGTAGCCGGTCAGCAGGCCGACCGTCCCGACCGACAGGTCGAAGCAGATCTCCCCCTCGTCGCCGGCCGTGCCGGTCGCGGGGTCGATCAGCGCGACCCGGTAGCCGGGCATCGGCAGCCCCATCGAACCGGGCCGCACCGGAACGCCCGGCGAATTGCCGACGGCCAGGGTCATCTCGGTCTGGCCGAAGCCGTCCCGGATGGTGACCCCCCACCCCCGTCGCACCTGGTCGATCACCTCGGGGTTCAGCGGCTCACCCGCGCCGACGAGCTCGCGCGGCGGCGTCCGCAGGCGGGACAGGTCCGCCTGGATCAACATCCGCCAGACCGTCGGCGGCGCACAGAACGTCGTCACCTTGTGCTCGTCCAGCTGTCGCATGAGCCCGACCGCGTCGAACCGCGGGTAGTTCACGATCAGCACCGTCGCCTGTGCCAGCCAGGGCGCGAACACGCACGACCAGGCGTGTTTCGCCCAACCTGGCGAGGAGATGTTCAGATGGACGTCGCCGGGCCGCAGCCCGATCCAGTACATGGTGGTCAAGTGCCCGATCGGGTACGAGCTCTGGCTGTGCTCAACGAGTTTGGGCAGCGCCGTGGTACCGGAGGTGAAGTAGAGCAACAGCGGGTCGGTGGCCAGTGACACCCCCTCCGGCTCGAATCGACCGGTGTAGGAATCGGTGTCGGCGTACTCGATCCAGCCCTCGACCGGCCGGCCGACCGCGATCCGGACGAAAGTGCCGGGCACGTGCCGGAATCCGTCGGTGTCCACGTCCCGGGCGATGACGTACCGGGCCCCACCCCGGCCGACCCGGTCGGTCAGATCGTCCGGGGTCAGCAAGGTGCTCGCCGGGATGATCACCGCTCCGAGCTTGATCGCGGCGAGCACGATCTCCCACAGCTCGACCTGGTTGCCGAGCATCACCACGATGGCGTCGCCCCGCTGCACGCCGTTGGCCGCCAGCCAGCCGGCCACCTGGTCGGACCGGCGGGAGAGTCGGCCGTAACTCCACGAGCCGACCGACCCGTCGGGTTCGACGATGACCAGCGCCGGACGGTCCGGGTGTTCGGCGGCGACGACGTCGAACCACTCCAGACCCCAGTTGAAGGTGGCGGGCCGGGGCCAGCGAAAGCGTTCCACCGCGGCAGCGTGGTCGTCCCGAAGCTGCAGCAGCAGGTCGCGTGCGGCGCGCAGCTGATCGGTGGCGGCGGTGGCATTGGCGGTCATCACGGTCCTCCCGACGGACACCTCGGCGTGCCCCGGCCACGAGTGTGCCCCCGACCGCGGCCCGCCGCCCGGGCGGTGCCGGCACCAAGGCGGTGTCCAGGCTCAGGCACTCGGCTCAGGCACTCGGCTCAGTCCACCGGGCTCAGTCCACCGGGCTCAGTCCGTCGGTTTCGTCGGTCGGCTCGGGGCATCGGCTCGGCACCCGGACTCAGGCACTCGGCTCGGTGCACCGGCTCGTGCGCCGGCTCAGTCGGTCGGCTCGGGGCGCCGGTTCGGTTCCCGGCTCAGTCGGTCGGCTCGGGGCACCGGCTGCCCGGCCCAGCGCCGGGCGAACTCCATCAGCTGCTCGGCCTGGATGCGGACGGATGCCGCCGCGCTGTCGTCGGACGTCCCGTCGTCGTCGAAGTGGGTGACGCTGCTGTTCACGGCCAGACCCAGCGGCGTGGGCCAGCCCCGCAGGGCGTGCGCGATCTGCCGCAGGGTGCCGAGCGTGGAGACCGATGCCTGCCAGCCGCGGGCGACCGCGATCAGCCCGACGGCCCGCCCGTCCAGGTAGGGACGGCTGTCCGTCCGCAGCTCCTCGAGGTAGTCCAGGGCGTTCTTGACCAGCCCGGACACCGTGCCGTGGTACCCGGGCGAGCTGATCACGACCGCGTCGGCCCGGCGGACCGCCTCGACGTACCCGGTCGCAACCTCGGGCAGCACCGCCCCGGTGTGGTACGGCGGCAGATCCAGGTCCAGGCCGGCGAACACCCGGACCTGCGCGCCCAACTCGGCCGTCCGGTCGAGCAACGCCCGAAGTACCCGGTCGGACTGCGAGTGCGCGTCCACCGACCCACCGATCCCGACCACCCTGATGCTCACCCGGTCGATACTGCCCGTTCGGCCGGGATACCGTGCAGGTCGGGGTCGGCCAACCGGGGTGACCGGACAGTGACGGAGCCACGGTGACCTGCAGCGCCACCCCCGGCCGGCCGGGCCGGGCGCGGGTGGGGCGGCGACCAGCCGCCCGGGGTGCCGCGCTGGTCCTGCTCGTTGCCGCGCTGACCGCCGGCTGCACCGGCGCCGGGCCGGCCGGGTCGACCGCGATCGCGCCGACAGGGGCCGATCCGAGCACCTCGGTCGGGTCGGACACGGCCGCCCCGCCGTCGGGCCCGCCATGGCCCTCGTCATCCCGATCACTGTCCCCCTCACCGTCCGCCTCAGCCCCGAACCCGGCCCCGTCCGACGCCCCCGCCCTGACGCTGCGGACCGTTCCCCTCGCGCCCGGAGTCAACGACGAGGCCAGCGGCGTCGCCCTCGCCACCACCGCCCCGGGGCTGCTGTTCCTGGTCGACGACGGCACCGGAACGGCTGGTCTGGCCGTCGTCGACGAGCAGGGCGCCCTGGTCACCCGGGTCGTTGTGGACGGCATGTCCGCGGGCAACGCCGAGGCGTTGGCCGCGGGGCCGTGCGGTGCCGCCGTCCCCCGATCGGATGGCGGCACCGACGGCTCCTGTCTGTACGTCGGGGACATCGGCGACAATGCCCAGCAGCGCAGCGATGTCGTGATCTACCGCGCCGTCGAACCCGATCTGTCGGGTCGCGCGACCGGCGACCCGATCACCGTGGCCGCCGACGAATGGCACTACACCTACCCGGACCGTCCGCAGAACGCCGAGTCGATGATGGTCACCCCCGACGGGTCGATCATCGTCGTCACCAAACCGCGCAACGGCGCCCCGCACCGGATGTACCGTGGCCGGCCGGGCGGCGGTGACCTCGAGTTCGTCCGCGAGTTCGCGGTGCCCGGATCGCCGCGGCCGATGCGGACGATCCTGACCGGCAACGTGGCCACCGATCTGGCCGCCACCCCGGGGCGGGTGCTGCTGCTCACCTACGACGACGTGCACGAGTACACCGCCCCCGATCCCGCCGCCGACCCGAGCACCTTCCCCGACTGGCCGAGCCGCTCGTTGCCGATGCCCCCGCTGCCCCAGGCCGAAGGCATCGCCGGCGCGAGCGACGGCTGCGGCTACGTCATCGCATCGGAGGCCGGTCCCGGGGGGACGGCTGGTTCGCTGGGCATCGCCACCTGCCGCTGACCCATCGGCGATCGTTGCCCCGCCGGCCGACCCGGCCGACCCGGCCGACGGCCGGGGCGGTGATGGGGCGGCGATGGGACGGAGTCCGCCCCCGCTCGCCGGCAGCTGTTCCGCACGCCCGGTCACCGGAGCGCGATGATCAGCGACGGCGTCGGCCACTCTCCGCCGGTGTCCAGGGCGACGACGGTGTCGCCTTTCCAGGTCAGGTAGGGCGGCGTGGCCGGCTCGGCGACCGGCAGCGGCACCGTCAACACTCGTCGGCCCGACATGACGTCGACCACCAGCAACGAGTACCCGCCGGGGAGGCCGGCGGTGAGCACCGCCCGGCTGCCGTCCGGCGAGAACACCGCCCCGCCGCACGAGGCGGTGTCCTTCAGCACCCGGCTCGTCTGGCCGGTATCGACCACGATGGCCACGAGGCCGCCCAGCCGTCCGTCCGCGGCCCGTGGGCAGACCAGCACGATCCGGCCCGGCGGATCGGCCGCCACCAGGTGCAGTGACCCGCCGGCCTCCGGGAAACGTCCGATCTCGACGGGCGCCGTCCGACCGGCCGGCAGCCACCACAGCCTCGCCGGGTCCGGCCCGGAGCTGCCGACCAGCGCGAGACCCCGGCCGGTGGACCAGATACTCGGTGTGCCGTTGGCGAGATCCGCCGTCAGCCGCCCCACCTCGGTCAGTCGACCGGTCCGCGGATCAGCCGTCACCACCGGCCCGTCGACCCCGTCGGTGTGCGGCACCAGCACCACACCCGACCCGTCGACGGCCCAACTGGCGCTGGACAGGTCCCAGCGGTGCGGATCCACCGAAGGGGCCACCGTTCCGTCCTGACCGATCACCCGCACGTCGGCCGAAGCGCTGTCGATGATGTAGACCGCATCGTGCTGCGCATCGGGACCGGCCACGACCAGCAGGGAACTGCCGTCCGGCGAGAAGGCGGCAAAGGATGTCACGTCGCCCGGAGGCAGGGTGGCACACACCTCCTGGGCATCTGCCGGGGCGTCGGCCAGTTCGTCGATGGGGGCGAAGCAGGCGCGCCGGCCGTCCAGCCGGACGGTTCGGTCACCGGCCGGCGACGGGATCCCCTCGGGCCCGAACCTCACCACGGCGAGGGAGTAGTCCGGTGCGGCCGACTCCGTCGGCGCCGCGCGGGAGGACGGGGTCGCCGTCGCGGTAGGTGCCGGCGTCGATGCCGATGCCGATGCCGATGCAGATGACGGTCTTGATGCCGAGGGGGCCTGGGTCACCGAGCCGACCGGTGCCTCGCCCGCGGCTCGAGCCGTCCCGGCACGGGCGCCGGAACAGGCGGCCAGCAGCAGGAGCAGGAGTCCGACCGGCAGGAGCGCGGCCCGGCCGCGATACGACGACATGGCGCGACGGTAGCCATCAAGGCGATCCGGCCGCCCGGCTTGTCCACATCGCTGTCGGCGCGAAAATTGTTGTCCACAATCCGCTCTCGCCCTTGACTCAGCGCGTCGCCAGTGCTTCTGCGAGCGGGCCGGGCGAGTGTCCGCGGCCACGCCCCGGGCCGGAAACGGGTGCGCTCCCGGCCGTCGAACCGCTCGGCCGGTGGGCTGAGCCGACGGGGAGAGCCAGCCGGCGATCAGCGGCCGATCAGTGGCCGGATCAGTGGCCGATCAGTAGCCGGCGGGGCGCGCATCCGCTCGGCCACATCGAGGAGCGGGTCGGCCGCGCCGGGCCGGGCAGTCGTCGGCCAGGTCGTGATGACCCCGAACGGCCGGGGATCGAGCCGACCCCGAAACGAGTGAAGACGCGAACCCGCTGAGCGGGCGCAGGCCTTCAGTCGCCGTCAGGCGGCCCGGCGCCAGGACGGGGCCGGCGCGGGTCGGCCGCCCGCCGCCGACCGGCGCCCGGTCGCGGGAGAGCCGGGTCAACCACCGGGGCAAGCCAGCCGGCCGGGGACCGAACGGACCCCGGAAACGAGTGAAGACCCGCACCCGCTGAGCGGGCACAGGTCTTCAGTCGCCGTCGGACGGCCGGCGCCAGGACGGGGCCGGCGCGGGTCGGCCGCCCGCCGCCGACCGGCGCCCGGTCG
>NZ_JBMDXT010000443.1:0-8786 GCF_048594475.1 Nakamurella sp.
GCTGTTCCGGCGGAGCCGGAACGGCACTCTTCCCATGATCAACAGCAGCCGGGGGCGAGGGGATCGCCGGGGGCGAGGGGATCGCGGGGGGCGAGGGGATCGCGGGGGGCGAGGGGATCGCGGGGGGCGAGGGGATGGCGGGGGCTCAGAACAGCGAGTACAGCTGGGCCAGCGGCAGGGTCTGCGCCGGCGCCGGCACGACGACCTCGCCGTCGATGGAGATCTCGAACGTGTCCGGTTTGATGACGATGTCCGGCAGGGTGTCGTTGTTGATCATCTGCGCCTTGCCGACGTCCCGGGTCGACTTGACCGCCGACAGCGCCCGTTTCAGGCCCAGCCGACCGGCCAGCCCGTCCTCGATGGCGTACGGCGAGACGAAGGAGAGCGACAGTTGCGGGCCGATCGCGTCGGTCAGCGCCGGCCGCATCAGCACCGGTTGCGGCGTCGGGATCGAGGCGTTCGGGTCGCCCAGCGCACCCCAGACCAGCCCGCCGCCCTTGAGCACGACGCTGGGCCGGATGCCGAAGAACTTGGGCTCCCACAGCACCAGGTCGGCCAGCTTGCCCGGCTCCACCGAGCCGACCTCGTGGTCGATGCCGTGGGTGATGGCCGGGTTGATCGTGTACTTGGCGACGTAGCGGCGGGCGCGGAAGTTGTCCGCCGGCAGCCCGCCCCCGATGTCGCCGCGCCGATTCTTCATGACGTGCGCGACCTGCCAGGTCCGGCAGATGACCTCGCCGATCCGGCCCATCGCCTGGGCGTCGGACGAGGTCAGCGACACCGCGCCCATGTCGTGCAGGATGTCCTCGGCCGCGATGGTCGTCGCCCGGATCCGGGACTCGGCGAAGGCCAGGTCCTCGGGCACCGCCGGGTTGAGGTGGTGACACACCATCAACATGTCCAGGTGCTCGGCGACGGTGTTGACCGTGTGCGGCAACGTCGGGTTGGTCGACCCGGGGATGACGTTCGGCAGTCCGGCCAGCGTGAGGATGTCCGGCGCGTGCCCGCCGCCGGCGCCCTCCACGTGGAACGCGCTGATCGACCGGCCGCCGATCGCCGCGATGGTGGATGCGACGTACCCGGCCTCGTTGAGCGAGTCCGAGTGCAGCGCGACCTGCAGCCCCCATTCCTCCGCGCCGCGCAAGGCGGCGTCGACCGCGGCCGGCGTCGAGCCCCAGTCTTCGTGCACCTTGAACCCGCCGGCGCCGGCCAGTGCCTGCTCGCGCAGGCCTTCCATGGACACGGTGTTGCCCTTGCCCAGCAGCAGCAGGTTGATCGGGTACGGGTCGATCGAGCGGTGGATGGTCTCCAGGTGCCAGGCGCCCGGCGTCACCGTCGTCGCCTTCGTGCCCTCCGACGGCCCGGTCCCGCCACCGCCCAACGTCGTCAGGCCGGTCGCCAGGGCTTCCACGATCTGGGACGGCGAGATCAGATGCACATGGGTGTCGATGCCCCCCGCGGTGAGGATCTTGCCCTCGCCGGAGATCACGTCGGTGGACGGTCCGATCTGCAGCGCCGGGTGCACGCCATCGGCGATGTCCGGGTTGCCGGCCCGGCCGAGGGCGACGATCCGGCCGTCCCGGATCCCGACGTCCGCCCGGACGATGCCCCAGTGGTCGAGAACGATGGCGTTGGTGATGACGGTGTCCGGCGCGCCCTGCGCCCGGGTGGTCGACCCCTGGGCCATCGACTCGCGGATCGACTTGCCGCCGCCGAACACCGCCTCCTCGCCACCGGCGGTGTAGTCCTGCTCGATCTCGATCCACAGGTCGGTGTCGCCCAGCCGCACCTGGTCGCCGACCGTCGGCCCGTAGAGGGCGGCATAGTCCGCGCGGGAAATCTGCACCACGTCGAGCTCCTGTTCAGTCCCGGTCAGTGCTCATCGGAGACGGTCTTGATCTGGATCCCCGGGACCCGGCTCGCGCCCTTGAATGCGACGGCCGAGACGGACCGGGACGCACCGGGTTCGAACCGGCGCGAGGTGCCGGACGGGATGTCCAGGCGGAACCCCTGGGCGGCCGCGCGGTCGAACTGCAGCGCGGTGTTCACCTCGGGGAGGTGGATGTGCGAGCCGATCTGCACCGGCCGGTCGCCGGTGTTGATGATCACCAGCTCGATGCGTTCGGCGTCGCCGCGGTCGGCGTTCAGCTCGATGACGCCCTCCGCGGTCCGGATCGCACCGGGACCGCTCGACGACCCTGAAGCCATGGCTGCTCCTCTGTCAGACGGACTCGACCGGCGCTCGGCCGGTCAGGCGATCGGATGGTGGATGGTGACCAGCTTGCGGCCGTCCGGGAAGGTGGCCTCGACCTGCACGTCGGGCAGCATCTCGGCGACGCCGTCCATCACCTGGTCGCGGGTCAGCACCTCCCGCCCGGTGACCATCAGCTCCTCCACCGACCGGCCGTCCCGGGCCCGTTCGATCACCCAGGTCGTCAGCAGGGCAACCGATTCCGGGTAGTTGAGCTTGACGCCGCGTGCGAGCCGGTCCCGGGCGACCATGCCGGCCACGGCCAGCAGCAGCTTTTCCGTGTCGGACGGGGTCAGGTGCACCGATGCCTCCGGTGGGCGGGATCCGGCCCGGGGACGGGCCGGGTGACGGGACGGGGAACGGACGCGGGGGAACAGCGGGGCCGAGCGAGCCGCATCATGTCACGGCATCGATTCGTAGGCGGGCACGGAGATGAAATCGGTGAACCGCAGCGCGGTCGTGGCGTCGTAGACGAGGTTGCGCGCGCCGGCGAGCAGCTCCCGGCCGCCCGGCCGGTCGGCCCACCCGTCGGCGAGCCGCTCGGTGGCCTCGTCCAGCTCGGAGACCACCAGGTACCCGGTGATCCGCCGGCCGCCCTCCAGCGCCACCCGGTTGCGCCGCCACTGCCAGAGCTGGCTGCGGCACAACTCGGCGGTGGCCAGGTCCACCGGGTGCCCGGCGATGGTGGCCACGCCGGTCCCGGAGAGCCAGTTGACCAGGTACTCCAGCGCGACCTCGACGGTGGACCGCAGCCCGTCCGCCGTCACGGTGAGCGGCACGGACCGGATGTCCAGCAGGTCCTTCCCGGTGACGACGGCCTCGCTGCCGGGCCCGCCGAGGCCGCGCCGGGCGGCGGTGGCGGCGAGCAGGTCCGAGTAGGCCTGCAGGAACGGCGCGGATCCGTCCAGCGTGTCCCGCTGCGGCAGCACGTACTCGGTCCCGGCCCCGCGGAACGTCTTGACCAGCGAGAACAGGTAGTCGCACCAGGCGGGCGAGAGGGCCACCGCGCGGTCGCGCAGCTCGTGGAGGAGTTCGTCGGTCTCGAAGGCGGCCCAGATCGTCTCGATCGGGACCGTCACCGTCACCCATCCCGCCGGCCGGCCCAGCGCGCCCTCGATCCAGGTGAGCAGGTCGGCCCAGAGCCGGGCCTCCAGGTGCGATTCGAGCATCGGCAGCGCGAGCCGGGGCGCGGGGCCGTCCGGTCCCGCGCCGGCCAGGTGCAGGCCGACGTCGACGAAGGCGGCGACGGCCGGGTCGCCGTCGACCGTCAGGTGCTTCTCGGTCAGGTGCAGACCGCGGGGGCGCAGCAGCACCGGACCGGCCTGCGCCGATCGCTGGGCGGCGACCAGGGTGGGCCAGGTCGGCGAGATCCCGCCGGACAGGTCCAGCAGCGGGCGGGGTCCGGCATCGGCCCCCGGCCCGACCACCTGCCAGTCGCCGGCCCGGATCGCCGCCGTCTCCGGCAGGAAGTCCAGCGGCTCACCGACCGCCACCATGTCCTGCCGCCGCTGACGTTCGGCGAGCAGGTGCTCGCGGCGCAGGGCGAAGCGGTCGTGCAACTCGACCACCAGCGCGAGCGCGGCCGGGGTCAGGACCTCGCCGGCACCGTCCACCGGCGCCCCGAGCACCTTCGCCCTACTCACCACGCGCGCTCTCCCTGCTCATCCCGGGCTCGTCCGAGCCCGGCCGGACCGATCCGACCGGAACCGAACCGATCGGTGCCGGCTATTGTTTCGCCCTCGACTTGCCGGACTCCGCGTCGGCCTCGGCGAGTTCGGCGGTCACCTCGGCCGGATCGACCGCGGTCACCTCCCGGTTGGCGTCGTACCCCGCCCCGCCGTGCGGGTCGGACCCGCCCTCGGCCTCCGCCCGGGCCTGCATCTTGTCCGAATTGAGCAGCAGGTTGAGCAGGATGGCCACGATCGCGCCGGCCGAGATGCCGGAGTGGAAGATCGTCTTGAACCAGTTCGGGAAGTCGTTGTAGAAGGAGTCCCGCACGATCGGGATCATGGCCACGCCGATCGAGATGGCGACGACCAGGATGTTCTTGTTGTTGAACTTCACCGTCGACAGGGTCCGCACCCCACTGGCGGCGACCATGCCGAACAGCGCGATGCCGGCCCCGCCGAGCACCGGCAGCGGGATGCCCTCGACGATCGCGCCCATCTTCGGGGTCAGGCCGAGCAGGATCAGCACCCCGCCGGCGAAGGTGGCCACGTACCGGCTGCGCACACCGGTGATCGAGACCAGGCCGACGTTCTGCGCGAAGGCGGTGTACGGGAACGTGTTGAAGACACCGCCGAGCATGGTGGACAGGCCGTCGGCGCGGAGCCCGTCGGCGAGACGGCGACTGTCGATCTTGACGTCGACGATCTCGCCGATGGCCAGGATGTCGCCCGTCGTCTCGGTCATGATGACCAGCGCCACGATGCACATGGAGACGATCGCGGCGACCTCGAAGATCGGGAAGCCGAAGTGGAAGGGCGTGGTCACGCCGACCCAGTTCGCGCTGCCCACCTTGTCCCAGTGCACCAGGCCCATCGGCAGCGCGACGATCGTGCCGATCACGATGCCCAACAGGATCGAGATGCGCGCCAGGACCGGCGGGGCGAACCGCTCGATCAGCACGATCAGCACCAGTGTGCCGGCGGCCAGCGCGACGTTCTGCACCGGCGCGCCGTCGGCGGTGATCGTGCCGCTGCCGACCCAGTTCGCGGCCACGCCCATCAGCGACAGGCCGATGATCAGGATGACGGTACCGGTGACCAGCGGTGGAAAGAATCGGACGAGTTTTGCGAAAACGGGCGCCAGGGCCATCATGAAAATGCCCGATGCGATCACCGAACCGTAGATCGCGGTCACCCCGTACTGCGAGCCGATGACGATCATCGGCGAGACGGCGGCGAACGTGCAGCCCTGCATCAGCGGCAATCGCACGCCGAACCACTTGAATCCGATCGACTGGATCAACGTGGCGATACCGGCGACGAAAAGGTCGGCCGTGACGAGGTATCCGAGATCGTCCGGGTTCAGCTTGCCGGCGGCGATCAGCGCACCACCGACGACCAGCGGAACCGCGACCGCGCCGGCGTACATCGCCAGCACGTGCTGCAAACCCAGCGGGATCAGGTGCTTCCAGGGCGGCAGCTCGTCGACCGATTCCAGCGGCTTTCCGTCGGCGCCCAGTTTCGGACGAAGTCCCATCTGTTTCCCCCAACCGGGCGACCGAACGGCGTCGGTGTGAACACGATCGGTGGGGACGATCCAGCGACGACGTTTCCGGCGCGAACGAGGTCGGTAAACGCGCGGTTAATCCCGCCGCCGGGCCGGTCTCAGCCGAGCATGCGATGGCGCAGCGTGTCGTAGACGGGTGGATTGCGCAGCAGGGTGGCGGCCAGCGTGGCGGCGAAACAGGCGGCGAGCATCGGTACCGTCAGGGTGGCGATCGTGGTCATCTCGACGATCAGCACGATGCCGGTGAAGGGGGCCCGCACCGTCGCAGCGAAGAACGCGGCCATGCCGACGAGCGCGAAGGGGATCGGCGACGGGCCGACCCCGGGCAGCAGCACCGCGCCGGAGTGGAACAGCACCCCCCACAGGGCGCCGAGGGCGAGCAGGGGCGCGAACAGGCCGCCCGGGGTGCCGGCCGCATAGGACAGCGGGCCGGTCACGAAGCGGATGAGGAAGTACCCGAGGACGGCCGGCAGGAGGAACGCCGAGCTGTCGGTGAGCAGTTGCTGGGTCAGCAGGTCACCGCCGCCGACAGCGAAAGGGCTCACGTACAGCGCCAGCCCGACGAACGCCCCGAGAACCGCGGCGCGGACGGTCGGCGGCACCCGGTGCAGCCGGTCGGCCGCCGCCAGCGCCCCGGTCACCAGCTTGTTGTACCCCACCCCGACGGCCCCGGTGAACAGGCCGAAGACCACGAACAGCACCATCATCGGCACGCCGGCGGGCTCCTGCGGGGCGACCAGGAAGTCGGGATGATCGCCGACGAGCAGCCGCGAACAGCTGACCGCGACCGCGCAGGCGATCGCGGTGGTCAGCACCAGCCGAAGGCGGGCGGTCCGGGCGACCTCTTCCAGCACGAACAGCGCACCGCCGACCGGCGCGTTGAACGCCACCGCCAGTCCGGCACCGGCCAGCGCGGCCTGCAGGACCCGCACATCGTCACCGGGCACCCGCGCGCGGATCCCGGCCGCCGCGCCGAGCGCCGCCCCCATGTGCACCGTCGGACCCTCCCGGCCGAGCACCAACCCCGAGCCGATGGCGATCAGCCCGCCGACGAAACGGGCCGGCACCACCCGCAGCGGCGGTGGGTCGGCTTCCTTCCGCCAGACCGCTTCCACGTGTTGGATGCCGCTACCACCGGCCAGTGGGACGAGCGTGACCAGGGCCCGGGCGATCGCCGCCCCGGCCGCCACGATGAGGATCGGCACCAGCCAGCTCGGGCCCTCGGCCGCGTGGGCCCAGTCGACGACCTCGGTGCGCAGGCGGGTTGCCTGCTCCAGAAGCCGGCGAAACGCGCCGCCGACGAACCCGATGGCCATGCCGGCGACGGCGGCGAGCACGGACAACCGCACCAGACCCGAGTGGTCCGCTTGAGCGATCACCGTGCCACTTCATCAGGTGTCCGTCCGCGCGGCCAGGTCGGGGCCGGCCGCGGTCGGGCCGGGTGATGGCGTACCCGTCGAGGCGGTCCGTCGCACAGGTGCGACGGCCCGGCCATCGGCGCGCGGACGCTACCCGAGCTCGGCGGCCAGCGCCCGGCCGGCGGCGGTGAGCAGCGGCACCGCCCGCTGCACCGTCTCCGGGGTCATCCGGCCGACCGGGCCGGACACCGAGACGGCCAGATGCGATCGGGTGCCGGGCACCGCGACGGCCACGCAGCGCACCCCCAGCTCCTGCTCGCCGTCGTCCATCGCATAGCCCTGGCCCGCGGCCTCGCGCAGCTGGCGGGCGAACTCGTCCGGATCGGTGATCGTGTGCTCGGTGTGCCGCGGCATGCCGGTGCGGCGCAGCAGCTCGCGCACCTGACCGGGCGGCATGTGCGACATGATCGCCTTGCCCACCGCCGTGCAGTGCGGCAGCACGTGCCGGCCCACCTCGGTGAACATCCGCATGCTGTGCCGGCTGGGCACCTGCGCGATGTAGACGATCTCGTCGCCGTCGAGCGAGGCGAGATTGGCGGTCTCGCCCAGGTCGTCGACCAGCTGGGCCAGGTGCGGCCTCGCGACGCTGGAGAGCATGCTCGACGCGCTCTCGGCCAGCAGCAGGATGCGCGGCCCGAGGGCGTACTGCCGGGACGGCTCCTGCCGCATGTAGCCCAGATCGACCAGGGTGCGCACCAGCCGGTGGATGGTCGGCAGGGGCAGGCCGGACTCCGCCGCGAGGGCCGACAGCCCCATCACCCCGCCACCGGTGGCCAGGGTCTCCAGGATGGTGAAGGCGCGCTCGATCGACTGCACCCCGCCGGAACTGCGCTGCTTGCCGCCCTTGGGCGCGGCATCGGCCTCGGCGTCACCATGGGCGGCGGGATCGGCGGCGGGATCGGCACCGTCCGGCCGGCCGGCGTCGCTCAGGGCTGTCATCGCTGCTCCTCCACCACGCTGCTCTCCCGCACGAGAGACTCTTTCGAGATACGGAATCCTACGGTCACGATGCGGGCAATCGTGACCGGGCCTACGTTGACGTGGGCGATTTGCGGACTACTATCCACCATACAGAAACTCACTTCCGCAAGACAGAAGATGGAGGCCAACGATGGCCAGCGTCAGTCCGGGCTACTCGATCACCGTGCGCGTGCAGGCGCCGCCGACCGTCGGGGCCACCGCCGACCTCGCCGCGGCCGTGCTGTCCGCGGGCGGCGCGTTGACCGCACTGGACGTGGTCGAGTCCAAGCCGGACGGCATCGTCGTCGACGTCACCTGCAACGCCTCCGACGCCGATCACGCCGACCAGATCAGCGACGCGATCGCCCAACTGGCCGGCGTGACCGTGCGTAAGGTCAGCGACCGGACCTTCCTGCTGCACCTCGGCGGCAAGATCGAGATCCAGCCCAAGGTGCCGCTCAAGCACCGTGACGACCTGTCCCGCGCCTACACCCCGGGCGTGGCCCGGGTCTGCCTGGCCATCGCCAAGAACCCGGCCGACGCCCGCCGGCTCACCATCAAGCGCAACACCGTCGCCGTGGTCACCGACGGCACCGCGGTGCTCGGCCTTGGCGACATCGGCCCGGCCGCGGCCATGCCGGTGATGGAGGGGAAGGCGGCGCTGTTCAAGCACTTCGGCGGGGTGGACGCCTGGCCGGTGGTGCTGGACACCAAGGACGTCGACCAGATCGTGGAGATCGTGCGCTGCATCGCGCCGGGCTACGGCGGCATCAACCTGGAGGACATCTCCGCGCCGCGCTGCTTCGAGATCGAGGCCCGCCTGAAGGAGCTGCTGGACATCCCGGTCTTCCACGACGACCAGCACGGCACCGCGATCGTCGTGCTCGCCGCCCTGACCAACGCGCTGCGGGTGGTCGGCCGCA
>NZ_JBMDXT010000444.1:0-8963 GCF_048594475.1 Nakamurella sp.
CCAGGGTGGCCAGGCGCTGCGCGGCCTGCAGGAACGCGTCCGCCTCGTGCTCGTTGTCGGTGCCCTCCGCCTTGCGCAGCAGCGCGGCGATCCTGGTCAGATCCTTGTCGCTCATCGATCCGGTCCCCGCTCGATCCGTGGGCTGTGCGAGCCGCCCGCTGGCTGCCGTCCGGCGCCCCGTCCGGCCGGTCCAGCATGGCAGCGAGCTCCGACAGTACCGCCGATCACACGTTCGAACCGGACCGCGACCCGGTCACGACAGGGTGACCCCGGTCCGCCGCTCGCAGGCCCGCCACAGGCGCGCCCGGACCTCCGGGTCGTCGTGCTGCCACGGAAGGAAGTAGGTGCGACGCGGTCGCCGGTCGTGCCAGAACTGTCCGGTCGACCGGGACGGGGGCTCGGCGGCGGCCAACCAGACGATGGTGTCCGCGCCCTGCTGCGGCGTGCGCAGGATCGGCCGGGCCACGGTGTCGAACCCGGGCAGCGAATCGGAGACGCCGGGGGTCGCCGCCCAGCCGGGGTGCATGCTGTGCACCACCGGGTCCGCCGGCCGGTTCATCGCGGCCCCGAGCAGCTCGGCCAGCGTGACCTGCATCCGCTTGGTCCGGGCGTAGGCCCGCACCCCGCTGTAGTCGCCGATCCCGGAGTCCAGGTCGTCGGACAGCGCGGCGCTGTACATGCCGCCGGAGGACACGAACACCACCCGGGCGTCGCCGTCGGCGGCCAGCACCGGCCGGAGCCGCACGGTGGTCAGGAACGGCCCCAGGACGTGGGTGGCGAAGGCCAGCTCACTGCCGTCGGCGGTGAACGTCCGGCGCGCCGGCATGATGCCGGCGCAGTGGATCAAGGCGTGCAGGCCGTCCACCTGCGCCGTGACCGCGTCGGCCAGCCGCGCGGCGGCGTCGAGATCGGAGATGTCCGCGGCGTGCGGAACCAGGTCGGCCGCGGGTACCGCGGCCCGGATCCGCCCGGCCGCCGCGGCCAGCCGGTCGGCGCTGCGCCCGACCAGGTGGACCCGGGCCCCCAGAGCGGCCAGGCCCCGGGCGGTCGCTTCCCCCAGCCCCGAGCTCGCCCCGGTCACCAGCACATCCGCCGGGGTGTCGAACGGCCGGGCATCCGCCGGCCACCAGTGGCGCCGGGCGGCCACCCCGAATCGGCTGTACCCGGGCACCACCAGGGCGTCGAGCAGGGTGTCCAGCCCGGCCGTCAGGGCGCCCGGCGCCCCCTCCGATCGCGACACGGCGTGCTCCATCCCGATCCGGTGCCGGCCGCAAGCCGGCACTTCTCGTCGTCCCGGACGGTACGCGGCCCGGCCGGCCGGCGGATGCACCGCCCGACCGCCGGTCAGCTCGGCCACCTGGCCGACCGCGACCGCATCAACCCTGAGCGGCTCGCCGGTTGGCGGCCACGACCTCGTAGTTGGTGACCGCCCACGTCGAGAGGGCCAGAACCGCGTCGAGCAGGCTCCGGCCCAATGGTGTCAAGGAGTACTCCACGCGGGGCGGGACCTCGGCGTAGGCAACGCGGGTGACCAGGCCGTCCCGCACCAGCTGCTGCAACGTCAGGGTCAACATGCGCTGGGAGATCCCGGGAACCAGCGCGTGCAGCTGCGAGTAGCGCAGGGCGCCGTCCCGCAGGGTGCCGATGATCAGGACGGTCCATTTGTCCCCGATCCGGTCGAGGACCTCCCGGATGAACCCGCTCTCCTTGGGCCACCCCGAGCACACGCCGACCTCCTGGACCGGCGATGCACGGCCTGACGCTGCCGCCGACGTCACGCGTTCCTGCCTTTCCCACGAACATCGATGTGCCTGTTCGCGAACACCGAAGTGCCTTTTGTCGACCTCGTCCGAGAGGTACATCATCGCGTTACGCACAAGTTGTGCGCCACCACATCGATAGTAGGTTGCCATGCCCGTTCCCGCTGGTCCCGCGCTTGAGTCCGGCCGCCGCACCCCGGTGCGGGTGGACCTGTGGACCGATCTGAGCTGTCCGTGGTGCTACGTCGGCAAGCACCGCCTCACCCGGGCGATCGCCGTCGGCGGCATCGACGCGCAGGTGGTCCTGCACTCGTTCGAACTGCACTCCGAGTGGCCGGCCGGGCAGGTGGAACCGCTCCTGGAGGTGGCGACCCGCGTCCACGGCGTCCGCCCCGAGCAGGCCCGGATGATGGAGGAGGGCATGGCCCGTCAAGCGCACAGCGAGGGCCTGGCCTTCACCATCGACCGGCCGGTGGCCACCACCTTCGACGTGCACCGGGTGCTGCACCTGGCGACCGAGCGCGGCGTCGGTGACGCGTTCTTCACCGACGTCCAGGGCGAGTACTTCGCCGGGCGCCTCAACCCCGCCGACCCGACCGACCTGACGGCGGCGGCGGCACGGCACGGGATCCCCGAGGCCGACACCCGACGGGTCATCGCCTCCGACGAGTACGGCGATGCGGTGCGGGCGGACCGGGCCCGGGCTCGCGCCCTCGGGATCACCGGCGTCCCCTTCGCCGTGGTCGGAGGTCGCCTCGCGGTCGCCGGCGCCCGGAGCGTCGACGGGTACGCCACCGTGCTGGCCCGCGCCGCGGCCGAGGCATCGGCATGAGCGCCGACACCGGCACCGGTGTCCCGCGGCCGGCCGCCGCGCCGGCGGCTTCCCCGCCGGGTCTGGCGAGCGCCCCGCCGACCACCGACCCGACACCCTTCCCGATCGAGCTCGTGGAACTGGTCGAGCTCGACGGTTCCGGCCCCATCTGCCGTCTCGACGGCACCTGCGGCTGATTCCCCCACCCCTCTCGACCCACCGAAGGAGCCCCACCATGCGCGCATTGCAGATCACCGAGTACGGCGACAACAGCGTCCTGCACATCGCCGACGTCCCGGACCTCACGCCCACCGGAAGCCAGGTTCTCGTCGCCGTCGAGGCCGCGGCCCTGAACCCCCTGGATTCCTTCCTGCGCGCCGGGTATGCGCAGGCCCTCATGCCGTTGCAGTTCCCCGCCACCCTGGGCGGCGACGTCGCCGGCGTGGTCTCCGCCGTCGGTCCCGACGTCACCGAGGTCGCCGTCGGCGACCGGGTCTACGGCAACGCCTACGCCCTGCTGGGCGGCAGCGGCGCCATCGCCGAGCAGGCCATCGTCCCGGCCGCCAACTTCGCCCGGATCCCCGGTGACCTGTCCTTCGCCCACGCCGCGTCGATGCCGGTCGCCGGCACCACCGCCGTCGAGGCCATCGACCACGGCCTCACGGTGCAGCCCGGGCAGAAGGTGTTCATCAGCGGCGGTTCCGGCGCGGTGGGCTCGGCGGCCGTCCAGCTGGCCAAGCATCACGGTGCCCACGTCGCCACCACCGCGAGCGGCGACGGCGTCGATCTGGTCCGCGAGCTCGGCGCGGACGAGGTGTTCGACTACACCACCAACGACTTCTCCGAACACCTGCGCGAGGTCGACGCCGTCCTGGACACCGTCGGCGGCGCCACCCTGGACAAGTCCTACGACATCCTCAAGGACGGCGGCACCCTCGTCACGGTCATCGGCGAGCTCGACCAGGCCAAGGCGGCCGCGAAGGGCCTGACGGTCATCCGTCAGGCCGCCCAGTCAGACGGCGTGCTGGCTCGGCTCACCGGCTACCTCGCCGGCGGGGCCATCACCCCGCGCGTCGGCCGCACGTTCTCCTTGGAGGACGCCGCGGCTGCCTTCACCGCGCTGGAGACCCGCAGCGTGCGCGGGAAGATCGTGATCCTCCTCTGACCCGGCTGAACACCTCGGCGGCGCCGGCGGCCGACCATCAGCCGCGAGCTGGGCAGCGTGCGCCCCGCCCGACGGTGAACCGATCCCGGTGCCGACCCCGCTCGCCGGACTCGCCCGGACAGCGGTCAGATTGTGGCCGCTTCACCCGGCATTCTTCGTCCATGAGCGATTCCCCCGGGCCTTCCGGTCGGCTGCTACGCCTGCTGTCCCTGCTGCAGGCCCGGCGCGACTGGCCGGGCGAGGTTCTCGCCGAGCGGCTCGCGGTCAGCCCGCGCACGGTCCGCCGCGACGTCGACCGGCTGCGCGAGCTGGGGTACCCGGTCCGCGCACTCAAGGGTCCGGACGGGGGCTACCGGCTCGACGCCGGGTCGGAGTTGCCGCCGCTGCTGTTCGACGACGAGCAGGCGGTCGCCGTCGCGGTGGCCCTGCAGACCGCGTCGACCGGGGTGTCCGGCATCGAGGAGGGCGCACTGCGGGCCCTGGCCACGGTTCGCCAGGTGATGCCGGCCCGGCTGCGGGGCCGGATCGACGCCCTGCCGGTGACCACCGTCCCGGCCGATCGCGAGCAGCCCCGGGTCGATTCCGCCGTCCTGATCGCGGTCGGCGCGGCGGTGCGCGACCGGGAGGTGCTGCGGTTCGACTACGAGCGCCCGAGCCGGCCCCGGACCGACTCGGGCGGGGTCGGGGCCACCGGCCCGGCCGGCGCCGCCGATGCGCCCCGGCGGCGGGTCGAGCCGCACCACCTGGCCACCTGGAGCGGCCGCTGGTACCTGGTCGCCTGGGATCTGGAGCGCGGGGACTGGCGCACCTTCCGCGTCGACCGGATGAACCCGCGGACGCCGACCGGGCCGCGGTTCACGCCGCGCGACCTGCCCGGCGGCGACGTCGCGCGCTACCTGCAGGAGGTCTTCCACGGCCGCGAGTGGCCCTGCCGCGGCGAGTTCGTCGTCGACGCGCCGGCGAACGAGGTCCAGCCCTGGACGGGCCGGCAGTCCGTCGTCGAGGCCCTGGGTCCGGCGCGCACCCGGGTCGTCACCGGGTCGTGGTCGTGGGAACGGCTGGCCGCCTGGGTCTCCTGGTGGGAGGTCCCGGTGCGGATCGTCGGACCGCCCGAGCTGCGGGACGCGGCCGCCCGGCTCGGGCAGCGGTTCCTGGCCGCGGCCAGGCCCTGACCCGGCCGCCGGGTCAGCCCGATCCGGCCGGCAGGGCCTGCATGAAGTCGACCGCGGCCGCGCTGATCTGCTCGGTGGCCGCGGCCCGGTCGATGCCCGGCTGCCCGTCACCGGGCTGCTCGCCGTAGTCGCCGAAGTAGGCGTGCACCCCGCCGACGATCTCGGTGAAACCGGCGGACGGCGGCAGGTTGGTCCGGGTCCGCTCGATGTCCTCGGGGGTGGTCAGCCCGTCGTTGCTGCCCCACACCGATTCAACGACCAGGTCGGTGCCGGACAGGTCCCGGTCGGAGTACGACCCGAACAGCAACAGTCCGTCCACCTGGTCGGGGTGGTCCTGGGCGTACCATGAGGCCACCACCCCGCCCAGGGAGTGCCCGCCGACCGCCCATGTGGTGACCTCCGGGTGGGCCTCGATCGCCGTCCCCGGCTGTCCGGTCTGCGCGATCGCCATGCCGAACGGCGGCTTGACGATCACCACGAGGTGACCCGCCGCGGCGACCGGCCAGAGCACCTCGGCGTAGGCGCGGGGGTCCACCCGGGCACCGGGGACGAACACCAGACCCTTGCCCGTCGGCCGGGCCGGCACCAGCTCGATGGAGGTGGGCCCGTCGACCACGGTGACCGCCGCCGGCTCCCCGGGAGCGGCGGTCGACGGCGCGGTGCCCGCGGGGTCGCTTCCGGTGCCGCCGGCGAGCAACGACATCGAGGCCGAGCCCGCGGCGAACGGCCGCAACCAGAACAGTGCGGCGACCAGGCCGACGACCAGGACCGCCAGCACGACCCGACCGGTCACCCGCAGCACCCGCCGGGCCCGCGCCGGCGACGCGGCCGGCAGGTCCGCCGGGGTCCGGCCGGTCGGCAGGTCGGCCGGCCGGCCGCGGGTCCAGAAGGCGGAGGCGACCAGCACCAGGCCGGCGGCCGCCGCCACCAGCAGGGTCGCCGGGTAGGCCGGATGGCCGTTCCAGATCGGGTCGAGGGCGGTGAACAGGACGACCAGCGGGCCGACGGTCAGGACGGCCCCGACGGCCAGCCGGAACCATTGAGCGGCCGTCATGTCCCCCACCCTTCCCGGCGCCGGCAACCTCACCCGCAAGAGGCGGACCCGACGACACCCGACACCCGGCGACGACAAAGGCCCCGCGGCGATGACGCCGGCGGGGCCTTGTCGTCTGTCTCAACCAGAGTGGGCAAGGGGGGAGTTGAACCCCCACGTCCTTTCGGACACACGGACCTGAACCGTGCGCGTCTGCCATTTCGCCACTTGCCCAGCGACGCGGAAAAGGCTAACACGCCCGGACGGGTGCTCTCGACCACCCCGCTCGAGCCGGCTCGCCGACGACCCGGCCGGGACCGGCTGGCGCCGCGGAATCCACCGGATCCGGGCGACCATCCCATCGGCCGCGCAAGAAACTCTGATTCAGGTCTGGTCAACATCAGTTTCTTCTGCCATCCTGATCTGCATCATGCCCACGCACCTGCGACCCCCGACCGCCGCCCCGGCCGCCTTCGTGCCGCAGCGGCCCGCCGTCGTCGCCAAGTTCCGTGGTGCGTTGACCCTGCCGGCTCGTCCCGAGCGCTTCGCGCTGTTCGGCAGCCAGGCCGTCGCCATCTGGTGATCCGGCGGGCGCCGCGCGCCCACCGACCGGCTCGGCCGGTTCCTCGGTCGCTCCCGCGACCGGTCCCCTCCTGCACCACCTGACGAGCACCGCCCCCACCACCGCCGCAGCCGGTCCGGGGCGCGTCTCGGATGACCCTGCCGCGTCCGGCACCGCCGACGCATCCCCCTCACCACCCCGGGCGCATCGTCGCGTCCGGCTACCCCAGGGAGCCGCCGTGCCCGCTTCGACCACGACCCCGCCGCCCGGCCCGGGCCTCGCCCACCGGCTGCTGCGCCGCAAACCGGTGACCCAGATGGAGGCCGAGTCCGGTTCGGAGACCGGACGGAGCGAGCTGTCCCGCAGTATCGGCCTGTTCCAGCTGTCGGCGTTCGGCATCGGCGCCACCATCGGCACCGGGATCTTCTTCGTGCTGGCCCAGGCCGTCCCGCTGGCCGGCCCGGCGGTCATCTGGTCATTCGTGATCGCGGGCGTCGTCGCCGGCCTGACCGCCGTCTGCTACGCCGAACTGGCCGGTGCGGTGCCGGTCTCCGGCTCGTCCTACTCCTACGCCTACGCCACCATGGGTGAGCTCGTGGCGATGGTGGTGGCCGCCTGCCTGCTGCTGGAGTACGGCGTGTCCGGGGCCGCCGTGGCCGTCGGCTGGTCGCAGTACCTCAACGAGCTGCTGGACAACCTGATCGGCTGGCGCATCCCCGAGGCGCTGGCGAACTCGCCCGAGGAGGGCGGGCTGATCAACCTGCCGGCCGTCGTGCTGATCGCGATGTGCGCGGCGCTGCTCATCCGCGGGGCCAGCGAATCGGCGAAGGTCAACGCGGTCATGGTGGTGATCAAGATCGGCATCCTGATCATGTTCATCGCCATCGGCATCACCGGCTGGAACACCGACAACCTGGCCGACTTCGCCCCGTTCGGCATGGCCGGAATCACCGCAGCGGCCGGCGTCATCTTCTTCTCGTTCATCGGCCTGGACGCGGTCTCCACCGCCGGCGACGAGGTCCGCAACCCGCACCGCACGCTTCCGACGGCCATCATCATCGCGCTGATCACCGTCACCGGCCTGTACATCCTGGTCAGCCTGGTCGCGGTGGCCGCCCAGCCGTGGACGCAGTTCGAGGGCCAGGAGGCCGGGCTGGCGCAGATCCTGGAGTCCATCGTCGGTGCCTCGTGGCCGGGCACGGTGCTGGCGGCCGGCGCCGTCGTGTCGATCTTCTCGATCACCCTGGTCGTGCTCTACGGCCAGACCCGGATCCTGTTCACCATGTCCCGGGACGGGATGATCCCGTCGCTGTTCCACCGGGTGAACCCCCGCACCCGCACGCCCATCCCCAACACGATCGTCGTCGCCGCCGTGGTCGCCCTGCTGGCCGGCTTCGTGCCGATCAGCTTCCTGGCCGAGATGACCAGCGTCGGCACCCTGGTCGCCTTCCTGGTCGTGTCCGTCGCGGTGATGGTGCTGCGCCGCCGCGAACCCGACCTGCCCCGCTCGTTCCGGGTGCCGCTCTACCCGATCACCCCGATCCTGTCCGCGCTGGGGTGCCTGTGGATCATCAAGGACCTGCGCCCGATCACCCTGCTCGTCTTCGTCGGCTGGGTCGCGGTGGCGCTGGTCTGGTACTTCACCTGGGGCATCCGGCACTCCGCCCTCCAGCGGCACCGGCCCGTCGGCCTGCTGGCCGAGCCAGCGGCCGGATCGGCCCCCGCGTCCACCCCGAACCCCACCACCCTCGAGAAGGACTGATCCTCCGTGCATTCCGTCAACCAGACCACCGACGCCATGGTCCGCAGCGTGCTGGCCTACGCCGAGAACCGGCTGCGGATGGCCCCGGTCCCGCTGGACCGCGGCACCCGGACCGCGCCCGAGCTGTACCACGATCTCGACGGGCTCATCCGCGACCAGGGTCGGCAGCCCGACGAGGTCCTGGGCGTGTACTCCTCGGTGATCGCGCCCAGCATCATCTCCGCCGACAGCCCCCGCTTCCTCGGCTTCATCCCGGCCGCCCCGACCAAGGCGAGCCTGCTGTTCGACATGGTCGTCTCGTCCGCGTCGATCCAGGGCATCTCCTGGCTGGAGGCGTCCGGGGCTATCGCGGCCGAGAACACCGCCCTGCGCGTGATCGCCGACGAGGCGGGGATGCCGTCGACCGCGGGCGGCTGCTTCGTCTCCGGCGGATCGGCCGGCAACCTCTCGGCCCTCGCCGTCGCCCGGGAGACCGGCAAGCGGCGGCTCGGCGCGGCGCTGGCCGGCCGCCGGCCGCGCGTCGTCGTGGGCGAGGACGCGCACTCCTCGATCGTGAACACGCTGCGGCTGCTGGAGATGGACGCCCTGGTGGTGCGCACCCCCGACCACCGGGTCACCGCCGAGGCCGTGCGGGCCGGCATCGAGGGAATCGACGTCTCCGACGTGGTCGCCGTGGTCTGCACCTCGGGCACCACCAA
>NZ_JBMDXT010000445.1:0-19294 GCF_048594475.1 Nakamurella sp.
CGCTGCTGGCCGATCGGTGGGGACTGGGCCCGGGCGACCGGCGGGTGGCGATCGCCGCCGGCGCCGGCGCCGGCCTGGCCGCGGTCTACAACGTCCCGCTGGCCGGCGTCGTCTTCGCCGTGCTGAGCCTGGGCGCCGGTCGCCCCGCGCCGGCGCCGCGCGGGGGCCGGGCTCGGGGCCGGGCGATCGACCGGGTCCGCACGGTGGCCCGCGCGGCGTTGCCGGCCCTGCGGGCCCGCGACTGGCTGGTCGTGCTCGTGGCCTGCGGGGTGGCCACCGTGACCGCCTGGACGGTGCTCGGTTCGGGCCGGGTCTACGTGCTGCCCGGCGGCGCCCTCGACCAGGGCCCGCCGATCGCCCTCGTGGTCTGGGCCGTGGTCGCCGCCCCGGTGGCGGGGGTCGCCGCGGTCGCCCTCGACACCGTGGCCCGGCGGGCCATGGCCCGGTCGCCGGCGGGCCCGGTCCGGACCCCGCTCGCCACGACCGGGGCCATGGCCCTGGTCGGGCTGGCCGCCGTCTGGTGGCCCACCCTGCCCGGCAACGGCAAGGGCGTCATCGAGCTCACGCTCGGGCCGCCGGCCGCGGTGCGGGACGGGGCGCTGCTGGCCGGCGCGGCCCCGGCGGGGTGGACGGCGGCGGCCGCGTTCGTGCTGCTCGCCGGGCTCAAGATCGCGCTGACCGGGGTCTGCCTGCGGGCCGGCATCGTCGGCGGGCTCCTCACGCCCGCGCTCGCGGTGGGGTCGGCGCTCGGTGCGGCCGCCGCGGTGGCGGCGACGGCGGCGGGCGTCCCGGCGTCCGTCCCGGAGTGGGCGCTGATCGGGGCGGCCGGGGTGCTGGCCGTGAGCCACCGCAGTGCCGTCTTCGCGGCCGTCATGGTCTGGGAGCTGACCGGCCTGCCCTGGCCGGTAGTGGCCCTCGCGGCCGGGACCGGCGGGCTGGCCCGGCTCGGTGTCCGCTTCGGGGCCCGCGCGGCCGGCCGCGGGTGACCGCCGGGCCCCGGGCGCGGGTCGCGGTCCGGAGCGGCCCGGTGGTTCCCCCGGGCCCGGACGGGCGGGCCAGTAGGGTCGGACGGGTGCCGGCCGACATCTTCTGGACCTCCGCGTTCCTGGACGTCGCCGCGAGCGACCTGGCGGCGGGCGTGCGGTTCTGGTCCGCCGTCACCGGCTACCCGGTGTCCCCGTGGCGCGGCGAGGACGACGAGTTCGCGACGCTGGTGCCGCCGGCCGGCGACGACTTCCTGCGGGTGCAACGCCTGCGCAGCGGGCCCGGCCGGCTGCATCTGGACCTGCACGTGCCCGATCCCCGGGACGCGGCCCGGCTGGCCGCCGGCCTCGGCGCGACCATCACGCACGAGTCCCCGCACGGCTACGTCGTGCTGGCGTCGCCGGGCGGGTTCACCTTCTGTTTCGTGTCCCACCCCGCCGCCGTCCGGCCGCCGGCCGCCCGCTGGGGCCGCCACACGTCCCTGGTCGACCAGCTCTGCCTCGACGTCCGGACCGCCGACGCCGACGGCGAGGCCCGGTTCTGGAGCGAGCTGACCGGTTGGGCGCCGGTGAGCTCGTCGCTGGCCACCCTGATCCCGCTGGCCCGGCCGGCGGGGCTCCCGCTGCGGTTGATGGTGCAGGCGGTCGGCGACGACCGGTTCCCGGCGACCGCGCATCTGGACCTGGCGGCCACCGATCGAGCCGCCGAGACCGAGCGGCACCAGGTGCTCGGCGCCGCGGTGCGGGACGTCGCCGACCGCTTCACCGTGCTGCGGGATCCGACCGGGCAGCCGTACTGCATCACCGACCGCGACCCGGTCACCGGCCGGCTGCCGGGCTGATCGCCCGCGCCCGGCCCCGCTTCCGCCCGCCGAGGGGGTGGTGGTTCAGCCCAGGTCGACGGTGGTCGGGCGCTTGGCCTGACCGGCGATCGAGGAATAGGCGGCCGCCAGCAGGGCCGGGTCGGGGCCGACGAGCCGGCCCGGTCTGGCCAGCGCGTCGAGCACGACGAACCGCAGGGTGCCGGCCCGGGTCTTCTTGTCCGAGCCCATGATCCGGACGAGCTCACCGAGCGCGTCGGGATCGTAGGTGGTCGGCAGACCCAGGGTGTGCAGCACGGTCAGGTGCCGGTCGGCGGTCTCGTCGTCCAGCCGGCCCGCCGCCCGGGCGAGCTCGGCGGCGAACACCAGGCCGACCGAGACGGCGGCCCCGTGCCGCCACTTGTACCGCTCCCGCTTCTCGATCGCGTGGGCCAGAGTGTGGCCGTAGTTGAGGATCTCGCGCAGGTCGGACTCGTGCAGGTCGGCCGCGACGACCGCCGCCTTGACCGCGACCGAGCGCTGGACCAGCTCGGCGAGCACCGGTCCCGCCGGGTCCGACGCCGCCTCCGGGTCGCTCTCGATCAGCGTCAGGATCTGCGGGTCGGCGATGAACCCGCACTTGACCACCTCGGCCAGCCCGGCGACCAGTTCGTGCCGGGGCAGCGTCTCCAGCGTGGCCAGGTCGCACAGGACGGCCCGCGGCTCGTAGAACGACCCGACCATGTTCTTGCCCGCGTCGGTGTTGATGCCGGTCTTGCCGCCGACCGCCGCATCCACCATGCCCAGCAGGGTGGTCGGCACGTGGATCACCGGCACGCCGCGCATCCAGGTCGCGGCGGCGAACCCGGCCAGGTCCGTGACCGACCCCCCGCCGAGCCCGATCACCAGGTCCCGCCGGTCGATCCCGATCTGCCCGAACACGTTCCAGCAGAAGCCGAGCACGGTCAGGTTCTTGGCGTCCTCGGCGTCCGGCACCTCGAGCAGGTGCACGTCCAGCCCGCTGTCCCGCAGCGCGTCCCGCACGGTCTCGGCCGTGAGCAGCAGGGTGTGCGGGTGCACCAGGGCGACCCGGGCCGCCCCCGTCGCGGTCGCCGCGGCGACCAGCTCGTCGAGCAGGCCGCGGCCGATGGTCACGTCGTAGGGCGCCCCGGACGGGACGGGCACGACGACCGGAGCGTTCATCAGAGCTTCAACTCCTCGACGATCACGGTGGCCACCTGGCCGATCGTCAGGTCGTCGGTCGCCACCTCCTGGGTGGCGACCTCCTGATACAGCGGCAGCCGCGCGTCCAGCAGCGCCTTGTACGTGGCCCGCGGGTTGACCCCGGTCAGCAGGGGCCGGTTGGTGGCCAGGCCGGTGCGGCGCACCCCGGTCGGCATGGTCACGGACAGGAAGACAACGGTCTGCTGCTTGAGCAGGGCCCGGGTCGGCTCGGCCAGGATCGCCCCGCCGCCCAGGGCCAGCACCCCGTCGTGATGGGCCAGGGCGGTGGCCACGGCCGCCCGCTCCATCGCCCGGAACGCCGGTTCCCCGTCGGTCAGGAAGATGTCGGGAATCGGCCGGCCCGCGGCGGACTCGATGTCGCTGTCGGTGTCCCGGAACTGCCGCCCGGTCAGCCGGGCGACGATCAGGCCGACGGAGGTCTTGCCCGACCCGGGCGGCCCGACCAGCACCACGATCGGCCGCACCGGCGACGGGTCGGCCCCGGTCCCGGTCACCGGCTCGACGGCGTCCGGCGCCGTCACCGGGCCACGGGGCCGGCGGCGCCGCCGATCGGGGGGACGGGCGCGAAGTCGATCGAGTCCAGGTAGGACGCCACGTTGCGGGCGGTCTCGGCGACGGAGTCCCCGCCGAACTTCTCACTGACCGCGTCGGCGACGACGAGCGCGACCATGGCCTCGGCGACGACACCCGCGGCCGGCACCGCGCAGACGTCGCTGCGCTGGTGGATGGCCTGCGCGCGGTCGCCGGTGGCGATGTCGACGGTGGCCAGCGCACGGGGCACGGTGGAGATCGGCTTCATCGCGGCCCGGACCCGGAGCACCTCGCCGTTGGTCATGCCACCCTCGATGCCGCCCGCGCGGTTGCTGCGCCGGGACACCGTGGTTGCCCCGTTCGCACCCGGGTCGATCTCGTCGTGCGCAGCGCTGCCCCGGCGGCGGGCGGTGAGGAAGCCGTCACCGATCTCCACACCCTTGATGGCCTGAATGCTCATCAGCGACGCGGCCAGCCGGGCGTCGAGCTTGCGGTCGGCGTGCACGAAGGAGCCCAGTCCCGGCGGCAACCCGTACACGAGCACCTCGACGACCCCGCCCAGGGTGTCGCCGTCGGACTTGGCCGCCTCGATCTCGGCGACCATCCGCTCGGTGGACGCGGCCCCGAGCGCCCGCACCGGGGACTCGTCGATGGCGTCCCGGTCGGCCGGGGTGGGCAGCGGGCCGGGAACCGCGTCGGCCTCGCCGATGGACACCACGTGGGAGACGACCTCGGCGCCCAGGACGGCCCGCAGGTACTGCTGCGCGACCGTGCCGAGCGCGACCCGGGCCGCGGTCTCCCGGGCCGAGGCCCGCTCCAGGATCGGCCGGGCGTCGGCGAAGCCGTACTTCTGCATGCCGGCCAGGTCGGCGTGCCCGGGACGGGGACGGGTGAGCGGCGCGTTGCGGGCCAGACCGGCCAGCACCTGCTCGTCGACCGGGTCGGCCGACATGATCTGTTCCCACTTGGGCCACTCGGTGTTGCCGATCTCGATGGCCACCGGGCCGCCCAGCGAGGAGCCGTGCCGGATGCCGCCCAGGATCGAGACCGCGTCCTGTTCGAACTTCATCCGGGCCCCGCGGCCGTAACCCAGCCGCCGCCGGGCCAGCTGGGTGGCGATGTCCGAGGACGTCACCGGCACCCCGGCGGGGAGGCCTTCGAGGACGGCCACCAGGGCGGGGCCATGGGATTCACCTGCGGTCAACCAGCGCAACACGCGCGCCATCCTCCCACGATCCGTCGCCGGGCCGTGCCGCCGACCACTGGGCGGACGGCGACGCCGACCCGGCGGCCGGGAACGACGCGTCCGTCCGGCGGCCCGGACCGGGCCGGAACGACGACCGCACGGTCCCGGAACCGGCCCGTTCGCGGCTCAGTCGTCGTCCTCCGGCGGGGCCAGGACGGCCAGGTCGTCCAGCGCCGGGACGAAGTAGTAGGCGCCGGACAGCGGGGTCGTGTAGTGGGTCAGGGCGTCCCGGACCCCGCCCCGACCGGCCATGCTGTCGAGCATGTCGGCCAGCGGCGCCTTGCGGTGGCAGAAGCCGACGAACATGGTGCCGTGCTCCTGCGCCGAGCCGTAGGCCACGTTGCGCCGGAAGATCTTGCCGAAGTCGTCCTGGTCGGTGCGCGCGGCGTGCGCTGTCTCCGGCCGGGGATCGAGCTCGACGCTGTCGGGCTTGGTCCGGCCGATCACCCGCTCCTGGTCGGCGACGGGGACGGCGTTCCAGGCGTGCGCGTCGTGCCGCCACTTCTGCACGAGCAGGACGGAACCGCCGGCGCCCGGCTCGCCGGCCGGCACCAGGACGTGCCGGGGCGCCTCGGACAGGTGCGGGTTCTCGGTGCCGTCGATGAAGCCGGTCAGGTCCAGGTCGCGGTGGTACGTCCAGCCGGACACCTCGTCGTCGACCGAGGCGACGCCGGCGAAGGCGTCGATGATCGCCGTCACGGTGTCGAACACGACGTCCCGGGAGCCGCCGGCGGTCCAGAGGAACAGGTCCCGCTGGGTGGCCGGCATGGTGAACCCGTCCGGCCCGACGACCGGCTCGGTGAACCCGGTCAGGCCCGCCGGGGCGCGCTCGGGCAGCACCGCGGCCCACAGTTCGGGCCGGATCCCGACGACGAGGTTGACCCCGCCCATGGTGGTGCGCGGCTCGCTCAGCCCGGCCGCGACGGTGAGGGCGGCCCGCGGGTCGGCCCCCTGATCCAGCGACAGTTCCAGGTAGGAGTGGGCGTGCGTCCCGAGCGCGAAAATTCCGGTCTGCGGCGTGGTCAAGAGGGTCCCCGTTTCGCGGCGAAGGATCACCGGACGCGGAAATCCTACGCAGCCGGCCGGCCGGGCCGTGCGGCGGGCGATCCGCCGCCGGGCCCGCCCGGCGCACCGGTCGGGCCCCACCGGCTCCGGATCAGTGCGCGGCCTCCCAGGCCGCATACGCGTCGTGCACGACCCGGATCGCGTCGTCGACGTCGTCGGTGACGTGGATCAGGTTCAGATCCGGCGGCGAGATGTTGCCGGCCCCGGCGACCGACGTCTTGATCCACTCGGCCAGCCCGCCCCAGTACTCCGAGCCGAACAGGACCACCGGGAACTTGGTGACCTTCTTGGTCTGCACCAGCGTCAGCGCCTCGAACAGCTCGTCGAGCGTGCCGAACCCGCCGGGCAGGCAGATGTAGGCCTGCGAGTACTTGACGAACATGGTCTTGCGGGCGAAGAAGTAGCGGAAGTTGATGCCCAGGTCGACGTACCGGTTCAGGCCCTGCTCGAACGGCAACTCGATGCCCAGCCCGACCGACAGCCCACCGGCCTTCTTAGCACCCTTGTTGGCGGCCTCCATGATCCCGGGCCCACCGCCGGTGATGACCGCGAACCCCTCGGCGGCCAGGGCCGCCCCGATCTCCTCGGCCTTCTGGTAGTACGGCGTGCCGCGCTTGGTCCGGGCGCTGCCGAACACCGACACCGCCCGGGGCAGGCCGGCGAGCGCGCCGAAGCCCTCCACGAACTCGGCCTGGATGCGCAGCACCCGCCACGGGTCGGTGTGCACCCAGTCGCTCGGGCCGCGCGAGTCGAGCAGGCGCTGGTCGGTGGTGCTGGCGGTCTGATATCGCTGGTCGCCCCGCAGCCGCACCGGTCCCTTGAACCGTTCCGGCTCCTGGCCGTCCGGCGGCGGGAACGACGGGTCCTCGAATTCGGTCACCCGATCCACAGTAGTGACGCGGTGACGCAGCGCGGACCAAGCCGGCCGCGTCGGCCGAGCATTCTCCGGGGGTTCACCGGGCGGACACCGGTCGTGACGGCCCGGCACCCGGTCACCGCCGCCGGTCACCGCCGCCGGTGACCGCCGCCGGGCTCGGCCCGGGGCGAGCGATCCGGACGGGCCGATCCGCCGGCCCATCCGAACGGCCGATCCGACGGCCGATCCGACTGCCCATCCGAACGGCCGAGCCGACTGTCGATCGGAACGGCCGATCCGGGAACCGGCCGGGCGGCGGCCGGGTCCCGGGCCCACCGGGTCATCGGGGTTCACCCGGTCAGGAAACCGCGCAGCACCTCGGTCATCTCGCGGATCTGGGACATGCGGACGTGCTCCTCGCGGGTGTGCGCCAGCGACGGGTCGCCGGGGCCGTAGTTGACAGCGGGGATGCCGAGCGCGGCGAACCGGGCCACGTCGGTCCACCCGTACTTGGCCTGCGCCCGGCCACCGGCCGCGGCGACGAACTCGGCGGCCGCGGGGGCGTGCAGTCCCGGCAGCGCCCCGGCCGCGACATCCAGGACGGAGACCTCGAAGTCGGCGAACAGGTCGCGCACCACGCCGACGGCCTGCTCGGCGCTGCGATCCGGCGCGAACCGGAAGTTGACCCGGACCGTGCACTCGTCCGGGATGACGTTGCCGGCCACTCCCCCGGTGATGCCGACCGCGTTGAGGCCCTCGTGGTACTCGCATCCGTCGATGTCGACGATCCGCGCGTCCCAGGCGGCGAGCCGGTCCAGCACGGCCCGAGCCCGGTGGATCGCGTTGTCCCCCAGCCAGGACCGGGCCGAATGCGCGCGGCGGCCGTGGGCGGTGACGGTGGCCGACACGGTCCCCTGGCAACCGGCCTCGACGTTGCCGTTGGTCGGCTCGCCCAGGACGGCCAGGTCCGCGGCCAGCCACTCCGGGTGCTCGGCCTGGATCCGGGTGAGCCCGTTGCGGTCGTAATCGACCTCCTCGCACTCGTAGAACACGAAGGTCAGGTCCCGCGCCGGCGCGGGCAGGGTGGCGGCCAGGTGCAGCAGCATCGCGTCGCCGGACTTCATGTCGGTCGTGCCGCAGCCGTGCAGCACGTCGCCGTCCCGGCGGGAGGGAACGTTGTCGGCGATCGGCACGGTGTCCAGGTGCCCGGCCAGCAGGATCCGCGTCGGCCGGCCCAGATCCGTGCGGGCCAGCACGCTCTGGCCGACGCGCTGCACCCGCAGGTGCGGCAGCCGGCGCAGGGCCGACTCGACCGCGTCGGCGATCATCGCCTCCGACCCGGACACCGACGGGATGTCGACGAGGGCGGCGGTCAGGTCGGCGGGATCGCCGGTCAGGTTCAGCTCGATCGGCGACCCCGGCGTGCCCGGCGACCCGGATGTTTCCGACGACGTCGGGGCGGCGGGGGACGGTGCGGGCGCGGCGGACACGTCCCGCACAGTACCGTCGGAGGCGATGCGCAAGCCGGTGAAGAACAGCCTCATCGTGGCCGGCGTGGTCTGCCTGCTCGCCGCGGCCGTGACCGCCGGGCTGCTGATCTGGCGCAACCCGTTCGCCGACCGGCCCGAGTGCACGGTCCCGGGCCTGCCCGGCACCGGCGCCGAGGCCGCGGCGTCGCCGACGGTCGAGCTGACCGTCGCGCAACTGCATCACGCCTCCACCATCAACGCGGTCGGCCTGTCCCGGGGTATCCCCGAGCGCGGCCGGATCATCGCGGTGGCGACCGCCTACCAGGAGTCGAGCCTGCGCAATCGCGCCGACGGCGACCGGGACTCGGTCGGCCTGTTCCAGCAGCGCCCGTCCCAGGGGTGGGGCACGACGCAGGAGATCCTGGATCCGGTCTACTCGGCCGGCAAGTTCTACGACGCCCTGCTCGAGGTCGACGACTGGGCGCAGCTGCCGCTGACCGAGGCGGCGCAGAAGGTGCAGCAGTCGGCGTTCCCCGACGCGTACGCCAAGTGGGAGCCGCAGGCGACGACGCTGGTCCGCGCGCTGTCCGGGGCGGACCCGCTCGAGCTCGGCTGCCGGGCCGGCGGCCACCGGCCGACCGCGGTCGCGCCCGACCGCCCGGCGCCGGCCGGCACCGAGGACGCGACCCCGCAGCTGACCGCCGCGCTGGCCGCGGCCGACGCCGAACTCGGCGGGCTGACCGTCCGGGAGGTGACCGACGAGGGGCGGTCGGCGACGGTCGCCGTCAGCGTGCCCGACCTGGCGGCGGATCCGGCCGGACGGTCCCTGGCCGCCTTGGCGGTCGCGCACGGCACCGACCTGAGCATCACCGACGTCGCGGTCGACCGGCAGCTGTGGACCGACTTCGACTGGCGCACCGCGGACCAGCCGATCGAGCCCGGCGTGGTCCGCCTGACCGTCGCGCCCTGACCGCACCGGGAGCGCGGTCCCCGGCCCCGACGGCCGACGCAGCAGCGGGCGCGTCGGCCGACGCCCGTTCGGCCGCCCGCCGGGCCCCGGTGGCCCGGGCCGGGACCGCCTCACGATCGCGGCTCGGCCGGCGCCAGGGCGCTCCGCAACCGCTCGATCCACGGCTCCGGCGACCGCAGCTCGGGCCAGGACCAGACGACGGGCCGCCAGCCGGCCGCGACCCAGTCGGCCCGGTGGGGCAGCGGCTCGGCGCCGCTCGGCCCCCGACCGCTCGGCCCCCGGCCACTCAGCGCCGGGCCGCTCAGCGCCCTACCGCCCGGCGGCGTGCCGGCCGGATCCGGTGCGAACACGCCGAGCACCCGGGTGCCGGCGAAGCCGAAGGCCGCCCGGCCGAGGGACCGGCCGTCGGGCCCCGGCACCGCGACGTCGAGGAGCGGAGCCGGCAACCCCCACCGGGACATCACCACGCGGCTCACCGACTCCCCCGGCCCGCGGCTGCCCGGATCGGCGAACGCCACCACCTGGGCCGCCCGGCGGGTCCCCGGCACCCGAAACAGCCGGGCCAGCTGCCGGGTCAGGGACGGCCGGCTGACCAGACCGCGGTGCAGCGCGGCGTCGGCCAGCAGCACCGCGTGGTCGAAGGGCAGCACCAGGGCGCAGTCGACCACCGTCCGCTCGGGCGTGGTGACCGGGAGCCCGGCCAGCTCCATCACCTCGTCCGGATCCAGCGCCCCGCTGTGCACCCGGAGCGCGGCGCCGCGCCGGGACTTGGCCGCGTCCGGCCGGGTGAGGTGCAGCGGCGGATCCGCCGGCCCGGCGGTCCCGGCCGGGCGACGCCCGGTCCCCTCTCCCGGCCGCGGCCGGCCCAGCCAGTCCCAGTCGCTGTGGGCGAACGGCAGACCGTGCAGGATGGCCGCCGACAGGTGGCTGACGACCGGCCGGCCGGCCAGCCGCGGGACCACCACGGTCAACGCGGACCGGTGGCGATCGGCCGGATCGTCCGGCGGGGCGGGCTGGTCGCGCACGTACAGCCCCGGCAGGACGCTGCGCAGCTCGCCGCGTTCGCGGGCCTGCCGGATCTGATGGTCGGAGTACCCGCGGGCGAGCAGGTCGGCGCGGCTGATGACGGTCTGGTCGACGGGCGGCGGCATGGCCCCCACGCTCGGTCCCGGCGGTCCGGCGGGCAAGGACGATCTCGGCACCTGTGGACAACACGCCGATCGGGCGGGCTTCGTCGGCGGCCGGGGCCGGGTTGTCCACAGGTCCGATGGGTCCGGCTTGACAGCGGGGCCGGGGCCGGTGCGCGGCGGTCCGACCCCGGCCCGGCCGATAGGCTCCCCGGCATGACCGCTGTTCCGACTGCTGCAACCGTGTCCGATTCGGCCGATTCCGCCGGCCCCGTCGAGGGCGGCGCGTTCGGCACCGGCCTGGCCACCGTGACCGCCGACGGGACCGTGCTGGACGTCTGGTACCCGGCCCCGGCCCTGCTGGTGACGAGCCCGGGCACCCCGGTCGCCGCCCAACCCGAACTGCGGCTGGCCGAGCGGGCCGACGACATCCGTGGGGTCACCCTGCGGGTGGTGCAGACCCGGATCGCCTCGCTCGCCGACGCTCCGGCCGACACCGCGGACGCCTACCTGCGGCTGCACCTGCTGTCGGCCCGCGTGGTCCGGCCCCGCACGATCAACCTCGACGGCATCTTCGCGGTGCTGCCGAACAACGTCTGGACCTCCATCGGGCCGGTGCCGCCGGAGGAGGTCGAGCAGGTCCGGCTGCGCGCGTTGGAGGCCGGGATCCGGCTGTCGGTCTTCGGGGTGGACAAGTTCCCGCGGATGACCGACTACGTGGTGCCGTCCGGGGTCCGCATCGCTCACGCCGACCGGGTCCGGCTCGGCGCCCATCTGGCGGCCGGCACGACCGTCATGCACGAGGGATTCTGCAACTACAACGCCGGCACGGTCGGCACCTCGATGGTCGAGGGACGCATCTCCCAGGGTGTCGTGGTCGGTGACGGCAGCGACGTCGGGGGCGGGGCCTCGATCATGGGCACGCTGTCCGGCGGCGGCAAGGAGCAGGTGACGATCGGCGCCCGCTGCCTGCTCGGCGCGAACTCCGGGGTCGGGATCTCGCTGGGTGACGACTGTGTCGTCGAAGCGGGCCTGTACCTGACCGCGGGGACCAAGCTGACGCTGCTGGCCGACGGCGAGCAGCGCACGGTCAAGGCCCGTGAGCTGTCCGGTGCGGCCGGCCTGCTGTTCCGCCGCAACTCGCTCACCGGCGGGGTCGAGGCGGTGCCGCGCGCCGGTTCCTGGGGCGGGCTCAACGCCAGCCTGCATGCCCAGTAGGACCGGCCCCGGCCGGCCCGCGGCGGCGGCCACCCCGAGGCGGATCCGGCGGGTCCGTCCCGGCGCGGCGGCCCGGTGAGAGATACTCCCGGGGTGCCTCCCCGACCTCGCAAACGCGCAGTGCCGCGGCCGGCCCCGATCGTGCACGAGGACAGGTTCGCCGACGCCGCGCTGCACGCCCGCCCGAAGGAACCGGCCCGGAAGCGGTCCCGCCCGGCCGACCCGGACCCGCCCGTCCAGGCGCCGGCACCCGACCAGGCCGTCCACGACGGCGCCCCCGCCGTCGAGGACGCGCCCGATCACCAGCCGCTCGCCCCGCCCCGTCCGGCGCCCCGCCGGCCCGGGCTGATCCCGACCGAGATCGCGGACTCGATCGGGCCGGTCCTGGGCAAGGCCGTCGCCGACATCAAGGCGCACGAGGACGGCAGCCGTCGCGGCGGCGACATCGAGGACGTCCACAAGATGCGGGTGGCGACCCGCCGCGTGCGGGCGTACCTCAAGGCCGCCCGACCGGCCCTGGACAAGACGGCCACCGACCGGCTGCGCGGCGACGTCCGCGAGCTGGCCGGCACTCTGGGCGTGATCCGCGACCACGACGTGATGATCGACCGGTTGCACCGGGAGGCGGCCCGGCTCGGCGATCCCGACACCGGGGCGCTCGAGCACCTGATCAGCCGGTTGGAGAGCGAACGGGTCGCCGGCCGGGACCGGCTCGTGTCCGAGCTGGACGATCCGTCGTACCGGGCGCTGCTGTCGGAGCTGGAGGAGGCGGCCGCGCAGCCGCCCGTCGCCGATCCGTGGGCCGACCTGCACGAGCTGGCGGCCGCGGAGTGGCGGACGCTGCGCAAGGCCCGCCGCAAGCTGCACCGGACCTTCGGCGAGAACCCGCCCGACGACGACCTGCACGAGTTGCGGATCTACGGCAAGCGATCGCGCTACGCCGCGGAGCTGTTGCACGAGAAGGGTGACATCGCCGCGTTCCTGGAGGCCCTCGCCGGGCTTCAGGAGGTTCTCGGGGACCACCAGGACGCCTGCGTCCTCGAGGACCGGCTCCGCGAGCTCGTGGTCGAGGTCGGCGATCCACGGGCCGGGGTCGCGGCCGGGCGGGTCATCCAGGGCTGCCGCGACCGGCGGGTGGAGGCCCGGGCGGCGTATCCGGAGGCCTGGAAGAAGGCCGAGGCGGCCGCCCGCAAGGCGTTCCCGGACTGACTGCCCCCGCCGGGGATCGGGCTGGGGACCGGGCCGGAAATGAAGACTGACCACCCGGTCCGTAGGTCTCGGCGAGCGGGCCCGGCATTCCGTCCCGGCCCGGGGCCGGGCCGGAATGCGATCGGGGCCCGGAGCGCTCGACCGATCCGGCCGGCCGAGGTGTCCGGGAGGCGGCAGCGAGGGGCCGACGCGACGCCCGAGCTCCCCCGTCGGCCGGGCGTGCCGGACCGGCAGCGAGCACCGTCGAGGTGTCCGGGAGGCACGGCGGCGCCGGAGCCGCATCGCCTCCCGTCCACCTAGTTGCGGGTGCCGGCAGCCTCCACGGTCCGGCGGTCGGCGGCGCCGTTCCCGCCGATCGCGTGGTCGACGCCGTCGCCGTGGCTGATCGTGATCTTGCGCGGCTTGGCCTTCTCGGCCACCGGGATCACCAGCCGGAGCACGCCGTCCCGGTAGGTCGCCTCGATGCGGTCCAGGTCGAGGTTGTCACCCAGCACGAGCTGCCGGCTGAAGACACCGCGCGGTCGTTCGGCGGCCAGGAAGCTCGACCGGTCGTCGACCGGCGGGCGCTGAGCCGTCACCGTCAGCACGTTGCGCTCGACGTCCAGGTCGACCGACCCCGGATCCACCCCCGGCAGGTCGAACTCGACCACGAACCGATCGCCGTCGCGCCACGCGTCCATCGGCATCGCGGACGGTCGCGCGTTGGTCCCCAGCAACTGCTGGGCGATCCGGTCGACATCACGGAACGGATCGGTACGCATGAGCATCACGAACCACCTCCCATGGCCTTCTGGTGTGCTCACCCCCGCTGATCTCTCCTCAGCGGTATAGATTTTTTGTACCACCGATCGCAGGCTCAGGCAAGGGAGCAATCCCGGTGTCGGGACGACGCGAGGAGCCGCAGACACCGACGGGGCGACCGCCGACATGATCGGCGGTCGCCCCGGACGACGCGGCCGGCCTGGTGGATCCCGGCGGCGGCGGATCGGTCCGGCACCGGGTGCACGCGGCTGTCCGCCGTTCACGGCGTGACCGCATCAACGTCCGGCCGATCCGGCCCCGAGCGGGGCCACGTCAGGTCGCGTCGAGGTCACGGCGGGCCCGGCCCGCCGGTCCTCGTCCTGTGGATGTCCTTCCTCGTTGGCCTCTTTGTTCGCCTCCCTGTCCGCGAGCAGCCCGACCGCATGCCGCGGTCGGCCCGTTCGCCGGCTCGTGATGATTCTGATCAGCGACGATGGACGAGATGGTGTGCATCACCCCCCTCGCGGTGGACGGCCGGCGGCTGCGCGCGGCGGCGGCGACCGCTGCCGGCTCAGCCGGCCGTCGCCGTCGGGATCGACCCACCCGCCGGGCGTGGGCATCGGATCCGGGGCCGGTCGCCGGCCGCGCGGACGGTGACGATCCACCGCCGTCCGCACGGTCGGCGGCGGGCGGTGCGGAACCTCCGCCGGTTCGGCGGCGGGTTCGACGGGCGGTTCGAGTGACGAGCCGATCCGGCCGATCAGACCGGCGGCGTGCAGGACGGCCCAGAAGCGCTCGTCGATCGAGTCGACCGCCCGATCGGACCCGGGCTCCGTCGACCGCACCGGTCCCGGCGCCACCGCGCAGACCATCGCCACCTCACCCCTTGCACGTCATCGCAACTCGAACGGATCTGTGTCAAATGGTGTAGGTTTGTGATACCACGTCACCCCGACCGGCGCAAGAGGAGAGCTGATGGTCGGCGAGCCCGGCGAGCTGCCGCCGGTGACGGCCGTCCGCGACGGGTCCATGGGGGTCTACGGGATCACCGTCGCGGCCGAGCTCTCCGGCCTGAGCGCCCAGGCGTTGCGGCTGTACGAGCGCAAGGGGCTGCTGCAGCCGGATCGGACCACCGGCGGCACCCGCCGGTACAGCGACGCCGACATCGAACGGCTCCGCCGGATCTCGGAGCTGATCGAGGACGGCATCAACCTGATCGGCATCGCCCGCGTGCTCGGGCTGGAGGACGACAACACCGCCATCCGGGGCGACAATCATGCATTGCGCACGGACAATTCCGCGCTGCGCGCCCAGAACTCACGGCTGGCCACCGACAACGCCGCGCTGCGGGCATCGAACCACGCGTTGCGCGCGGACACCGGGCCGCGCACCGACCCGGCGGCCCGGCCGGCCGGCTGACCCGGGCGGCGGCCAGGGTCAGCGGCGCCCGCGCCGCGCCAACCGCTCGGCGGCCGCGGCGACGTGATCGTCCGGCGCGGTCAGCGCGATCCGGACGTGATTGAGCCCGGCATGGCCGTACACCGTGCCCGGGCCGACGACGATCCCCCGCTCGGCGAACCAGTCCACCGTGCGCATCGCGGGCTCGCCCCGGGTGCACCACAGGTACAGGCCGGCCTCGGAGGACACCTGGAATCCGGCGCCGTCGAGCGCCTCCCGCAGCAGCTCGCGGCGACGCGCGTAGCGGCTGCGTTGGGCCATCACGTGCGCGTCGTCCTCCAGCGCGGCCTGCGCCGCGTGCTGCACCGGGGTCGGCAGCATGGCACCCAGGTGACGGCGGGCGGCGATCAACGCGCCGACCACGGTCGGGTCGCCGGAGACGAACCCGGCCCGGTAGCCGGCCATGTTGGACCGCTTGGACAGCGAATGCACGGCCAGCAGGCCGGTGTGGTCCCCCCCGCTGACGTCCGGGTGCAGGATCGACACCGGCGTGGACTCCCAGCCCAGGTCGATGTAGCACTCGTCGGAGGCCACGACGGTCCCGCGGGACCTGGCCCAGGCCACCACCTTGGCCAGGTGCTCGACCGGCAGGACCCGCCCCGTCGGGTTCGACGGGGAGTTGAGCCACAGCAGAGCGATCCGGTCCGGGCCCACCGCGGTGAGGGAATCCGAGCGCAGCACCGTGGCCCCAGCCATGATGGCGCCGATCTCGTAGGTCGGGTAGGCCAGCTCAGGGATGACCACGGTGTCCCCGGTCCGCAACCCGAGCAGGGTCGGCAGGGCGGCGACGAACTCCTTCGATCCGATGGTGGGCATCACGTTCGCCGGGTCCAGCCCGGTGACGCCGTGCGCGCGCTCCAGCCAGTTCGCGTACGCCTCGCGCAGGGCCGCGCGCCCGTGCACGGTCGGGTATCCGGGGGCCTCCGAGCCGTCGGCCAGGGCCCGCCGGATCGGCAGCGGCACACGATCCACCGGGGTGCCGATCGACAGGTCGACCACGCCCTGCGGGTGCTCGGCAGCCCGCTTCCGGGCGGGCAGCAGGAGATCCCAGGGGAAGTCGGGGAGCCGGTTGACCGGCGCCGGCAGCCGCAGCCCGGACGCCGTGCCGACGGCCGAACCGGCCGGACCCGCCGATCCGGGGCCCGGGCCGGGGCCGGACGCCGCCGGTGCGCCGGCGGACGATGCACCCGGCGACCGGTCGTCGGCCATGATCAGTGGTCCTCGCCCATGGGCGGCAGGGCCGCGACCATCGGGTCGTCCTTGGCCACCTTGCCGGTCTTCGAGGCGCCGCCCGGGGAGCCCAGGTCGTCGAAGAAGTCGACGTTGGCGCGGGTGTAGTCGGCCCACTCCGACGGGACGTCGTCCTCGTAGAAGATCGCTTCGACCGGGCACACCGGTTCGCACGCACCGCAGTCGACGCACTCGTCCGGGTGGATGTAGAGCATCCGGGCACCCTCGTAGATGCAGTCGACCGGACACTCCTCGACGCAGGCGCGGTCAAGCACGTCGACACAGGGCTCGGCGATCACATAGGTCACTTCGGTTCTCCAGCTCGGTCCCGATGGCGCACGGCGGCCACCGATGGGCACCGACAAGTATCACCCGTGCCGGACCGTGCCCGTGTCGCGGCAGGCCCGCCGCGGGCCGATCAGCCCGATCGGCCGGTCGGTTCGTCCGCTTCGACCCGTCCCGGCGCCCCGCCGGCGGCCCCGCCGGCCTGCCGGTCGATCACCGGGCCGGTCGCCGGGTCGGTCGCCGGGTCGGTCCGCGAGCCGGTCCGGGACTCGGTCGCGGGCTCCGGCCCGGCCTCCGTCCGGGCGTAGCGGGCCTGGGTCCGTTCGGCCCACAGCAGCGTCAGCGTCGCCGCGGCGGCCAGCGATCCCAGCCCCAGCAGCACCATCACCCGCCACTGGCCCTGGACCACGCTCAGCGCCTGGCTGCGCATCATCGGGTTGCGGGTGAGCACGAGCCAGACGGTCACACCGAACCAGACCAGTACCGGCAGCACCGCCGCGGCCATCGACCCGGTGAGGCGATAGGCGGCCCGGGGCGCGAGCACCATGGCCCCGACCCCGAGCAGGGCACTGACCGGCATCGGCACGGCCCCGATGTGCCAGGGCAGGTACGCGACGCCGACCACCGCGGTCAGGGCGCACAGCAGTGTGACGAACGCCACCAGCAGCCAGTCCACCGGCGCACCGCCGGACGACTCGCTCCCCGTCCCGGGGAGGCCGCCCTCGCCGGGACGCTGCGCTGATCCAAGTCCCGCATCTGCGCCCGATTCGTCCCCTTCCGTGGGACTTCGATCAGCGCACGGGGGCTCGGCGGCAGGGTTCACAGCTCCGGCTCCGGCTCCGGCTCCGGCTCACGATCCGGGTCGAGCCCGGCGAAGACGTCCGCGCCGGGCGTGCCGTCGGCCGCGCGCGGCACCGGCCGCCCGGCCAGCAACCGGAAGTACTCCGCGGCCGGCAGCGGCTGGGCGATCCGGTTGGACAGCGCCCACAGATCGCCGGCCAGCAGTTCCACCTGGGTGGCGTGGGCGGCGAAGGCGGCGCGCCGTGCGGCGTCCACCGGCGCGGTCGGTACCGCGACCGCCACGACGTCGTCGGGCGCCAGGAAGCCGGCCAGGAAGCCGGGTTCGTCGGGCGGCGCCGCCAGGTACCCGGCCGGCACCGGGAGGCCGGCGAAGGCGGCCCGGGTGACCCACTCGGGGCGGACCACGCCCAGCACCCGCGGGACCGCCCAGCCGGCCACCGTCAGCGCGCCCATGACGACCTGATGGACCGCGATGTGATCGGGATGGCCGTAGCCGCCGTCGGCGTCGTAGGTCAGCACGACGTGCGGCCGCACCCGGTCGATCACCTCGACCAGCGCCGCCACCGCCCGGTCGTGCGCCGGGCCACCGCGCTGCGCGTGGATGAACGCCCGGGGATGCTCGGCCGACGGGGTGCCGGCCATCCCCGAGTCGCGGAACGCCCCGAGACCGCCGAGCATCGCTCGCTCCCGGACGCCCAGCGCCGCGCAGGCGGCCCGCAGCTCGGTCAACCGGTACCCGCCGAGCTGGTCCGCCCGGGCGGCGACCAGCCCCTGCATCTCCTCGTCGCCGATCACCTCGCCCTCCTCGCCGAGGGTCGCGGTCACCAGCACCACCTCGGCGCCCGCGCGGGCGACCGTGGCCAGGGTGCCGGCCATGGACAGCGACTCGTCGTCGGGGTGCGCGTGGACGGCGAGCAGGCGAGCGGGCACGACCGCACCGTACCCGGGCGGGGCGCCCGGCACGGGCCCGGCGAGCCGGCTCAGACCGCCGACCCGGCCACCCGCAGGGCCGCGCTGGCCGTCTCGGCCGCCGGATCGGTCACCGGGAAGTGGCAGGCCACCAGGTGCCCGCCGCCGTGGTCGACGGGCAGCGGTTCCTCGGCGGCGCACTTGTCCTGCGCCTTCCAGCACCGGGTGCGGAACCGGCAGCCCGACGGCGGGTTGAGCGGGCTGGGCACGTCACCGGTGAGCATGATGCGTTCCCGCACCCGCTCGGAATTCGGATCGGCCTCGGGCGCGGCCGACAGCAGCGCCACCGTGTACGGGTGCATCGCCCGGTCGTAGACGTCGTCCCGGGAGCCGGTCTCGACGATCTTGCCCAGGTACATGACGGCGATCCGGTCGGAGATGTGCCGGACGATGGACAGGTCGTGCGCGACGAAGAAGTAGGCCAGCCCCAGGGTGTCCTGCAGGTCCTCCAGCAGGTTGACCACGCCGGCCTGGACCGACACGTCCAGGGCGGACACCGGCTCGTCCAGGATCAGCACGTCCGGCTCCAGGGCCAGCGCCCGGGCGATGCCGATGCGCTGCCGCTGCCCGCCGGAGAACTCGTGCGGGTACCGGTTGCCGTGCTCGGGCGACAGGCCCACCAGCCGCAGCAGCTCCCCCACCCGGTCCAGCCCGTCCTTGCTCCACAAACCGTGGATCTTGTAGGCCTCGGCGATGATGTCGTTGACCGGCATCTTGGGGTTCAACGAGGCGTACGGGTCCTGGAACACGATCTGCATGTCCCGCCGGACCCCGCGCAGCTCCTCGCCGCTCATCGTGGTCAGCTCGCGCCCGCGGAACTTCACCGAGCCGGACGTCGGTTTGTGCAGCTGCAGGATGGCCCGGCCGGTCGTCGACTTGCCGCACCCGGATTCGCCGACGACGCCGAGGGTCTCGCCGGCGTCCAGGTGCAGCGAGACGGAGGAGACCGCCTGCACCTTGCCGACGACCCGGCGGATGACACCGCCGCCCTTGACCGGGAACTCCTTGACCAGGTCGGTCACCTGCAGCAGGTGCTCGTAGTCCGGCGGCGGGTCGGGCCCCCGGCGCGGCCCCGGGCGCCCCGGCGGCGC
>NZ_JBMDXT010000446.1:0-4757 GCF_048594475.1 Nakamurella sp.
GCCAGGTGCCGCAGCGACCAGCGCCCGGCCGCCCACGCCGCCACCCGGCCCAGCGCGGCGGCCGACCCGTCGGCGTAGTAACGGCCGTCGGCGCACCACCACCGGACGGCGCCGTCCGGCCGGTCCGGCCGGCTCACCCGCACGGATGCGGCGACGGTCAGCGGCACCGCGTCGGGATCCACGCCAACGGCGGCGGCCGCCCGGCGCCAGCGCGCCTCGGCCTCGTCCGGCGGCGACCCGTCGACGGACACCGGGCCGGAGCCGGCGGCGGAGACCGGCGGCAGGTCCAGCACCCGGCCGACCAGCTCCGGATCGGCCCCGCCCGGGACCAGCCGGCCCGGGTCCTCCACCTGTACCCACCAGGGGCGGTCCAGGACCCACCCCGTGCCCGCCTCGACCACCGCGCCGGTGACGGTCCGCACCGTGGCGGGCAGGTCGAGCTCGCCCGCCGCGTCCAGCGCCGCGACCAGGACGGCGGTCAACCGGGGCACCAGCGCGGCCGGCACGGGCCGCTCCGGATCGGTGACCCGCTCCAGCAGGTCGGCCGGATCGGCCGCGGCCCCCGCCAGATCCGCCCGCACCCCGATCCACCGGGCCACCGTGGCATCCAGCTCGACCGGCAGCGGGTCGTAGAGCCCGGCCAGCTCGGCGGCCGCCGGCAACCGCCACCCGCCGGGCGGCCGGCCGCCCAGCCGCGCGTGGGTGCCGAGCCACCAGGCGCTGTACGACGGGCCGTCGGCGGTCGGGCGCAGGCATTCCCGGGCGCGCGGGTCCCCGGCGACCAGGGCCAGCGCGGCCGCCCAGGCGTCGTCGTCGATCAGGTCGAGGTCGGCCAGCGCGAGGAAGGGCGCCGCGGCGGCGAGCGGGTACTCCTCCGCCCAGTCGTCCACCCCCGGCAGCCGGTCGGCGATCGCATCGGGGACGGGGTCGGCGACGGCGACGACCGGCACACCGTCCCGGACGCCGGCGCGCACCAGCAGCGCCCGGTCGTAGCGGCGCACCCACTCCGGCCCGACGACCGCCCGGTCGTCGTCGTCGGCGAGCAGGGCGGCGAGCGGGGCGTCGGGCAGCAGGAGTTCGACGGCCGGCCAGGGGCTGCCCTCGGCGTCGGTCAGCAGCAGGTCGGCCAGGACCGGGGCGGCCGCCCGGTCGTCCCCGCCGGCGGCCAGCAGGTCGAGGACGACGCCGCCCAGCGCCCGCACCTCGGCGTCCTCGACGTCCACCTCCTCCAGCTCCTCCCGGAGCGCCGCCACCCGGGCGGCCAGGGCCGGATCGGCCAGCACGGCCGGTGCGTCGGCCGGGACGGCCCCGAGCCGCAACAGCAGCGGATGCCCGGCGTCGGGGTGGACGATGCGCAACTCCGGGACGACCTCGCCGAGCCGGCGGGCCAGATCGGTGTCGATCCCGTCGATCCCCCCGATACCCTCGTTCCCCTCGAGCCCGCCGATCCCGCCGTCCCGGCTGATCGCGTCGTCCGCGCCCCCGCGGAGGGCCGACGGGCTCGGGGTGGCGGCCCCCGTGGGCACCAGGCAGCCGCGCGCCCCGATCGCGCGGCCGCCGCCGGCCAGCGGGACGGGCATATCGGCCAGGTCCTCGGGCCGCGGCGCCGGCTGGGCCCGCGCGGCGGCCCGGTAGACCTGCCGCCAGAAGCCGGGCGGCCGGTCCAGCCCGGCGAGGGCCCCGCCGACCTGGGACCAGTCGAGCGTCGTCAGGCCGAGCGGCCGCAGGGCGGCAACCGCCGCCGGCGGGACCGGGCCGAGCAGGCCCGGGATCGCCTGCCCGAGCACCTGCGCCCCATCGCCGTCGAGACCGGGCAGCTGGACCGCCGCCCGCGGGGTGACCGGGTCGCCGGTGGCGGTCCGCAGGAAGGCCGTCGTCTCGGCCCGGGCGGTGACCGCCGCGCGGAGCGTCGCGTCGATCGGCCCCGCCGGGAAGCCGGCGACCGGCAGCAACCGCCACCGTTCGCCGGGTTCGGTCGCGGCCAGCAGGTCGAGGTAGAGGTCGGCGGCGGCGTCCAGCAACCAGTCCGTCAACGGGCCGGCAGCCAGGCGGCGGCGGGTGTCGTCGACCGGCAGCGTGCCGACCAGGCGGGCCGGGAGCGTGGTCGGCTCGTCCGTGGGGACGGGCGCGCCGACGGTGACCGGCCGGACCGGCGTGTCCCCGAGAGGGTCGGCATCCAGGGCGAGGACCCAGCTCAGGGCGTAGCCGGTGCGCCCGCGCTGCTCGACCGGGCGAGCGGCGAGCACGGTCGCGGGCACCTCCCCGCTGCGACCCACCACCCGGAACCGGCTGGACCGGGTGCCGGCCGGCCCCTGCTGCTCGATGGTCACCACGCCGTCCTCGGTCCGGCGCCGCACCACCCGGCCGGGCAGCTCCAGTTCCAGCAGTGCGGGCAGCGCCCAGAACAGGTCGAGCGCCGTCTCCGGGTCGGCCAGCAGCGCCCCGACCTCGGCCCGCACCGCGGGGCGCAGCGGCAGCCGCACCTCGGTGACGTACCCCGGCGGCGGGGCCGGCTCGGCCGGGTCGGTGGGCCAGGGCAACCGCAGCACGGGCACGTGCCCGGCCCGGCGGGTGAGCTCCTCGGTCAGCGCCGGGACGCCCGCGTCGCGGACGGCCTGCCGGGTCGCCGCCTCGTCGAAGCGGATGCCACCGGTGATCGACACCACCCGGGGCGTCGACGTCCAGTCGACCACCGAGGTGAAGCCGACCCCGAAGAACCCGATCGTGCCGGCGACGCCGCGCTTGGCCGAGGCACGCAGGGACGCCAGCGCCCCCACCCCGGCCGCATCCAGCGGCGCACCGACATTGGCCAGCCGCAGCTCATCGTCGACCAGATCGACCCGCAGCCGCGCCGGCACCCCGGCCGCCGCCGCGGCGTCCACCCCGTTCGCGGCCAGCTCGACCAGCGCCCGGCCCGCGTACCCGCCGGCCGCCAGCAGGTCCTCGGCGTTGGCGTCCTCCCGGAACCGCGCCGGCGAGGCGGACCAGGCCGCCAGCACCACCCGGCGCAGGTCGGCCGTGCCGAACGGGTCGGTCCCGGTCACCGGTCCGGTCAGGGCTGCGGGACGGGCTCGCCCGCGACGTTCGCGTCCGGGGCCGCCGGCCCGGCCGGGTCCCCGTCCGCGACCGCACTGCCCACCGGGTCGTCCGTCGTCGTCACGGGTTCGTCCATGCGGTCCACCGGCTCGGCCGTGCGGTCCGTCGCGCCCACCGGGTCGTCAGTCTGGTCCGTGTGGTCCGTGGACTCGCCCGGCCCGGCGGCTTCGGCGCCGCCCGCGCCCACCACGGGGCCGCCGGCGGCCGCCGGCTCGGTGGGCTCTCCGACGGCGGCAGGCTCGGCCGCATCCGTGACGGCGGTGTCCTCGGCGGAGTCGCCGCCGGTCGGCGGCTCGATGGCATCGCCGACGGCCGGGGCGGCGGCGTCGGTGCCCGCGGCCGGCTCGTCGACGGTCGCGGTGCCCTCGGTGTCCTCGGCCCGGGTGCCCTCGATTCCGGTGCTCTCGACGCCGGTGCTCTCGGCCCCGCTGCGCTCGACCGCCGCGTCCTCGTTCCCGGCGGCCTCGACCGCGGCACCGGCGATCTCCGAGCCGGCGACGGCCGGCTCGGACTCGGCCTCGGCGGCTCCCGCGGCTCCGGCGGCCGGCCGGCGGTGCACCTCGAGGGTGACCTCGTCCATCACCGCGGCGGTCGACGCGGAGATCAACGGCGCGTCGATGACGGTCTCCGAGTGGGCGCCGCAGCCGTAGGCGACATCCACCACCCGCCCGTCGGCCGGCGAGAACTCGTTGCTGCACGCCCCGAACGTCTGCCCCAGCAGTCCCTCCAGCCGCACGTAGAAGCCGCACGTGCCACACGCCGCGGGGGCCTGCTTGGCCATCGGGTCCGCCGGGCCGAAGGAACCGTCGTGCCAGCGCTGGGCCGCCTCGTCACGGCCCTCCCGGCCGAGCACCCGGGGACGGCCGAAGCCGAACTCGTACTCGACCTCGCGCACCGCCGGGTCGTCGGAGTCGAGGTAGCCGGGGACCAGCCGGGCATCGTCCGGCGGCGGGGGCAGCAGATCCCCGACGCCCAGGTCGCCCGGCCGGACCCGCTGGTCCCAGGGGACCCAGGCCGGCGCCAGCAGCGCACCGTCGCCGGGCAGCAGGACGACCTCGCTGATCGTCGGCCGCGTGGTCTCCACGACGGCGACGGTGACGAGCCAGTGCCAGCCGCGGTAACCCCGATCGGTGGCGGCGAACCTCGCGCTGGTCGCGACGGCGTCCTCGGTCCAGGCACCGAGGTAGTCACCCACACCGTCGGGGCCCGCCTCCTCGGCCGCCGCCGCCCGGGCCAGGGCGATCAGCTCGTCGGTCAGCACCACCGCTTCCGGCTCCGGCGGGGCCGGAGGGATGGTCGAGCTGTCCGGTCCTGCAGTGTCCGGCGCGACGGGATTCACATCGGCCATGATGCCGCACCCGAGGACCGCTCCGGCACCGTCGCCGGCGGCCGGTCGCGCCCGGCCCGGCGGCCCGGTCCTGTCGGAGCCATGCGGCAGGATGGATGGGTGCCTGCGTCCGACCCCGATCCGCGACCGGAAGCTGCCGCTTCCGGGTCCGATCGCTGGTCCGACCGGTCGCGCGAGCAGCCGTCCGACCGCTCCCCCGGCCCGCCGGGCGACCGGCCCACCGATCCCGACGGGCGGCCGTGGGCGCCCGCCGAAGGTGCGCCGCAGCCGTGGACACCCCCGGCCACGCCGACGCAGCCGGCGGAAGCCGGAT
>NZ_JBMDXT010000447.1:0-1571 GCF_048594475.1 Nakamurella sp.
GGGGCGGGGGCGGGGGCGTGGGGTGGGGGGGCTCCCCCGCGGCCGGCGGCGACCGGCCGGCGTGACGCGACGATGCGCCCGGCCGGCCGGGACCGTCGACCGGTCAGTGGAGGTGCGGCCGCACGACCAGCACCGGCCACCGGCTGTGGCCGATCAGGCTGTGGCTGGTCGAACCGAGCAGCAGCCCGGTGAAGCCGCCGCGGCCACGGCTGCCCACGACGATCATCTGCGGGGGCGTCTCCGAGCCGTCGGCCCGGAGCAGGGCGGCGGCCGCGCGGCCGCGGCGCACCACGGATTCGACGACGACGTCCGGGTACTTGTACCGCCACCCCGCCCGCATCTCGGCCAGCAGGGCATGCTCCTTGTCGTCCTCGACCATGTCCAGCGGGGTGCCCGCGGCCACCAGGCCGCGCAGGTCGGCGTCGTCCCAGACGATGACGGCCTGCAGCGGCGCCCGCCGGCGGTCGGCCTCGTCGAACGCGACGGCGACGGCCGCCTCGCTGACCCGCGACCCGTCCACGCCCAGCCGGATCGGCCCGTCGGTCCGCGCCGCCGCGGCCACCGGGATCACCGCGACCGGCGAGTGCGCGTGCGCGGTGACGTGCAGCGCGACCGAACCCAGGACCACGTCGGGAATCCGGCCCCCGCCGCGGTTGCCGACCACGGTCAGCGCCGCGTCCCGGGATGCCTCGACCAGCGCCGGCCGCGGATCGGCCTGCACCAGCCGGTCGCTGATCTCCAGATCGGGGTGCAGCACGTGCAACTGCTTGGTGGCGTCGGCCAGCAGCTGCTCGCCGGCCGCGTAGAGGCTGTCGGTCAGGCCGGTCGGAACGGTGTACCCCATCATCCCGACGGCGGGAATGGTGAACGCGTGCACCAGGTGCAGCGGCAGGTCCCGCAGCTGCGCGTCGTGGGCGGCCCAGTGAGCGGCGGACATCGATTCGGGCGACCCGTCCAGCCCGACGACGATCCGCGCGCGGATGCCGGTCATGATCGATACTCCTCGTCCGGACGGCCGTCCGTCCAGGTGGGGACCGGTCGGGCGTCCTGACTTCAGCCTCCCCATCCGTCGCGGCCGCAGTCAGGGTCGAAGGTCCCGCCCGGTCGGGATGCTGCGCACCGAGCTCGTCCGGCCGGGATCCGTCCGGGACCGCCCCGACCCCACCCCAAGCCCGGCCCACCGAAGCCCGGCCACGCGGACCATCCCCCGGCCCCACCCCGGCCGGACATCCGCAGGCTCACGGACGAACGCGATCCCCGACCTCCGCCGAGCCGCTCAACCGCGGCCGGCTCCGTCCCAGGCGGCCCGCACCCGCCGGGCGGCCGCGGCCGGATCCGGCTGCCCGCAGATCGCGCTGACCACGGCCACTCCGGCCGCCCCGGCCGCACGCACCGCCGGGGTCCGGACGGCGTCGATGCCGCCGATCGCCACGCACGGCAGCGGGCTGCGCCCGACGATCGCGGCGAGCGTGTCCAGCCCGCCGGGGTCGGCCGCGTCGGGCTTGGTCGACTGCCACCAGACCGGCCCGACGCCGAGGTGGTCGACGGTGCCCGGGGGCAGCGCCGCGGCC
>NZ_JBMDXT010000448.1:0-3645 GCF_048594475.1 Nakamurella sp.
GTGGCCAGGTACTCGATGTCGCCCGGCTGCAGACCCTTGAGCAGCGAGACGAAGATGTCGCTGAACGACCGGACCGGCGAGACGTACCACTGGCCGTCCACCTGGGTGGTGACCAGGCCAAGGCCGATGAGCTGCTTGAACTCCCGCTTGATGATGTCGATGCCCTGCTGGTCGAGCTCACCGGTGTCGGCGAGCTGCGAGATGTAGGAATCGATCGTGTTGTCGTCCAACGTGACGGTCGGCTGCCCGGGCACGGTCAGGGTCAGCGACCCGGCGGCCGGGTCGCGCTCGACCGACACGGTCTGGCCGTCGGCGGTCAGCTCCAGCGACTTGATCGAGACCTTCTTGCCGCCGGTGACGTCGGAGACGTCCCACGAGACGTTGTCGATGGTGAAGCCCAGGTCCTGCATGTCGCTGCCCAGACCGTCGGAGTTGGCCTGGTCCAGGATCAGCTGGCCGTAGTCGTGCAGGGCGCCCATCTCGTCCGGCGGGGTCACCGCGATGATGGTCTTCAGGTCGCCCGTGGACGCGGCGTCGATCAGCTTGTTGACCGCGTCCTCCGGGCTGCCGGAGCCCTGCGGGGCGATCGCGTCGGCGGCCGTCGGGTTCGGCAGGCCGGCGGCGTGCGCGGCGTTGTCGGCGATCGAGTAGAAGAAGCTGACGTACCACTTGCCGTCCCGCTGCACCGTGGCGACCCGCAGCGGCTCGCCGTTGTTCTTGGCGACCTCGTCGGCGATGTTCACCGTCTGCGACTGCGGCTGGACCTGGTCCAGCTCGGACCCGAACGTCTGCTTGAACGAGTCCGACAGCGGCAGATCGGCGGCATTGCTCTCGACGGTGATCGTGCCCGAGTTGAGCTTGACGATCTGCAGGTGGTCGTTGACCACCTCCGGCGCACCGGCGAAACCGAGGTCCTTGACGGTGATCTTGGTGCCGGTCAGCTGGTCGACCGAGGCGTCCGACTTGAGCACCTCGAGCCGCTTGAGCTCGGTGATGATGTCGGTGTTCAGGTCGGTGAACAGCGCGGCCTCGGCCGGGTCGAGCTGGTCGGCCAGGCCGATCGGGTCGGAGTTGCTCAGCGTCGAGAACAGGGCGGTGACGGACTGCTCGGGCGTGCTCTGCCCGGAGTCGCCGCCGGCGGCCGTGCTGTTCTGATTGCGGAAGGCGAAGAACCAGACGCCGGCGGCGGCCACCAGGGCGACCACGACGACCAGCGCGATGATCAGCGGTGCCTTGCTCTTCTTCGGCCCTTCACCGCCGGCCGGCCCCTGCACGTCCCAGGGCTGTCCGGGCCCGCCGGGCCCGCCGGGACCCGGCGGCGGGAACGTCTGGGTGGGCGGCTGCTGCCACCCCTGCGGTCCGGTGGCCGGCTGCTGGGGCCACCCCTGCGGACCCGTGGGCGGCTGCGACCAGCCCTGCGGCCCACCGGGCTGACCACCGTACTGGCCGCCGGGTTGCCCCGACGGATTCGCGCCCGGTCCGGGCTGCGACCACCCCTGGGGGCCGGTCGGCGGCTGCTGCTGCCATCCCGGTGGCGGCCCGCCGGCCGGCCCCTGAGCAGGACCCTGGGGTCCGCCGTGCTCGCTCATCGCGCATCCTCCTGGCGGCGACCTCGCACGCTGGGTCGCCGATCGCTCGTCGATGGCTGCTGATGATTCGCTCGGCAAGGCTGGCTCATCGCGCGTGCATCCCTTCTCTACTTCCCGATCCGGCGGTCCTGCTCGACCGCCGTGCTGACGTTCATGTCGACGGCCCGGGGACGTTCGTCCCGGGGCCGACCCGATGGTGGTGATCCGTGGCGACGCGACCGGGCGGGCTCACCCGGCCCGGTCAGGGCCGCAGGTTCAGGAGCATCCGAGGCTCCCGTTCGGACACCCCGCGACGCCATGACGATGTGACGTAGCTCTCAGTCATTTGGTTGCACCCCCGCACACCATCATGACCCACGTGTGCCGATTCATCGACCTTCTGTGCGGCGAACGGGTGAACCGTGACCGAAAATCAACCCGACGCCGCCGGCGACCAGCAGCAGGCCACCGGCCGCCATGACGCTGGGTCCCAGGGGGTCGAGCCGGACGGTGAGCCCGATCTTGCCCAGGGTGAGCGCCAGGATGCCCAGGGCGAGCACCGACATCACCAGACCGATCGACGTCGCCAGCGCACCCGCCGTGCGCCACCACCGGAGGGCGGCCGCGATGACCGGGGCGAAACACAGCGCCGCCAGCACGGGCAGGGCGGCCAGCAGTCGGGCCAGTACCCCCTCGCCGGCGATGCCCAGCCGATCGGCCACGCCCGCGATCGCGTAGATCGAGCGGGTGACGCTGCCGGAGGCGACCCACGGAAGGAACGACCCCGCGATCGCCAGGACCAGCCCGGCGCCGGCCAGCCAGCAGTGGGCGATCCGCCACCGCAGGTGCCGGCGCCGCGCCGCGGCTGGGTCGATCGCCGGTTCGAGCGGGGCCATCGGGCCAGTCTTCCCGATGCCGTGACCGTCATCGGAGCGGGGCGACCACCCCGCGTCTGCGGTCGCGATCTGGCCGGTGATGACCGATTTGTGCATTCTGTGACAGAAGTGTTTACCGTGACCGCTGGCCAATAGGGGGATGAGAGTGGCATGGTGCATCTGGCGTGTCGTCTTGACAGGTGTCGCCGGACTCGTCCGGCACGGGTGGTAGCCGTACATCGCGGCCAACGTGAGGGAGGTGTGACGTCATGCCGGTGCGTTCTCGCGCCCACTCTGCCTGGCGTCCTCATGGCCGGTCGACGGGTGGTCGGCTGATCGCGGCGGGGCCACGGCCGCGCGGGCTGCGGCTGGCCATCGCCGCCGCGCTGGCGGCCGGGTTGCTGCTCGGCGTCGCGGTGCCGGCCGGGGCGGTGCCGCCGCCGCCGGACAACCCGTCCGACGACCAGATCCAGCAGAGCCAGAACGACGCCGCCGCCCAGGCGGCGGAGGTGGGCCGGCTGGCCGGCCTGGTCGCCCAGACCGAGGGCGACATCCAGCGGCTGCAGAACGACATGGAGATGAAGGCCGAACTGGCCAACAAGGCCCGGGTCGATCTGCAGGTCGCCGAATCGGATGCCGCTGCCGCGGCGTCCGCGGCCCAGCACGCGCGCGACGACGTCACGGCCGCGGACCAGGCCGTCACGGAGGCCAAGAACAAGGCGGCCGCCTTCGCCGCCGCCTCGTTCCGCCAGGGATCGGTGCTCGGCTCGCTGTCCGCGTACTGGGATGCCGGCAGTGCCGGCGACGTCCTGCAGCGGCAGGAGCTGCTGGGCCAGATGTCGGGCTCCCAGCTCAACGCGATGAGCAATCTGGAGGCCACCCGGACCCGCAAGGCCAATCTGGACTCGCCCGCGCGGGCCGCGGCCGACGCCGCCGACGCCGCCCGCGCGCGGGCCGACAAGGCCAAGGCCGCGGCCGACCAGGCCCAGCAGGAGGCCGCGGACGCGCTGCAGGCCGGCGAGAACCAGTTGGCCGCCCTGCAGGCCCAGCACGACCAGCAGCAGAACGCCTACCAGGCCGCGCTGGCCACCGTCGCCGGCCTGCAGAACCAGCGCGACCAGTACAACCAGTGGCTCGCGCAGAAGCAGGCCGAGGAGGAGGCCGCGCGCAAGGCGGCCGAGGAGGCCGCGCGCCAGGCCGCC
>NZ_JBMDXT010000449.1:0-11197 GCF_048594475.1 Nakamurella sp.
CGGTGGGCCGGGCCCGGCCGGCCGCGCGGGATCTCCGGCGGGCCCGCCGGGGCCCGGCCGGGCGCAGCCACCGGCCGCTGACCAGGTCGATCAGGTAGGCCAGGGTCAGCGACATGACCAGCGGCGCCAGCATGAACAGGATCAGCTGGAACCGGTGCGGGAAGCGCAGGATCTGTACGACGGTCCCGGCCAGCGTCACGATGATGTTGCCGATCGCCGAATGGCTGTCGTTCGCGCTGATCGCCAGTTCGGCCAGGGTCCGGTGGAAGGTGGGGAACCACAGCGGCTCGGCGTACCCGATCGTCGCCCAGAGGGCGAAGACCACGGCGACGAAGATGACGCCGAGCAGCTGGCGGTGCGGCCGGGTCGGGAAGATCCGCCGGCGCACCGGGGGCACCACCAGCGGCACGAACAGCAGCACGGTGTACAGCGCGTTCGGGTAGCGCGGCACCTTGGCCAGGTAGTCGCCGTACAGGATCTTGTCGGTGATGCCGGCCAGGTCCCAGGACAGCTCGTGCAGCCAGGAGACCGACGCGTCGCGGATGAAGTAGTAGTCGCCGGGCACGGTGTCGGTCAGGTTCGAGACGCCGGCCAGGGCCACGTACTTCACGAATAGCGCGTACGGGATCAGAGTGATCGCGGCGTAGAGGATGCCGGCGATGATGATGCGGCCGGTGGTGGTGCCGGTGAACATGTGCCACCAGGCCCGTAGCCGTCGGAACCGGCCGGGCTCGGTGGTGATCTCCTTGATCCGCCGGGGCAGCGTGCGCAGCCAGGCCGGGCCGCCGCGGCGGATCCAGTGCCCGACCTCGCCCAGCAGCAGCGTCACCGCGGTCAGGCCGAAGAACAGGCTGAACAGGATGAGGTAGTGGATGGCCGGGTTCAGCAGGGTGGCGACGCTGGCCAGCACCATCCAGCGCTTCCACCGCCGGCCGGCGAACAGCAGGGCGTAGAGCATCCACAGCGCCGAGACGGTCATCAGGACCAGGCCCAGGACCAGCGTGTAGAAGTGCGTGATCTTGGAATAGACCATGATCAGGTAGATCAGGGTGACCGGGAAGAACGCGGCGAGGTAGATGGCCTGCGAGGACAGCGTGGTGAACACCCGGTCGGCGAACTTGACGACGGTCAGGTACGCGACCACGAACAGGGTGGGAATGACCAGCAGGATCGCGAACGGCAGCACCTGGTAGTACCGCAGCCAGGTGGTCAGGAAGGCGTAGCGGACGCGGAACTCGTAGCCGTTGACCAGTTCGTTGAACTGCCCGGCGGCCTGGTCGAGCAGCTGGCTGTGCCAGTTGAAGAACGGCACCAGCTCGTCCCCGGCGATCACCGCATCGCCGCGCAGCACCGACGGGATGGCGGCGACCACGTCGCGGAAGATGATCAGCGAGCCGGCGTAGTAGACGCCGGCCACGATCAGCGCGATCGTGCGCGGCCGCAGTCCGGCGACGTCCTTGGGTCGCGCCGGGGGCTCCGGCGGCCGGGTGGGTGGCTCCACCGGAGGCCCGTCGGCCGGGTCGTCCGGGGTGGCCGCGCGCGCGGATCGGCGGGCCCCGCTACGCCGAAGGGTGAGCACGCGCGTCCGCCTCGATGCGGGTGATCACCGCGTCGAACTCCCTGCGCAGCGCGGTGACCCGCGCCGGATCGGACCCCGCCGAGTCGGGGGCGAGCTCGATGGCCCGGCAGGCCTCGGCGAGCGCCCCGGCCCCGATCGTCGCGCTCGAGCCCCGCAGCCGGTGCGCCAGGAACCGGACGTCCCCGGCATCGCCCTCGGCCAGGGCGCGCTCCAGGAGCAGCAGATCGTCCGTGCTGCGGAGCCGGAAGGTCCGCAGCACCTCGGCCCGGACCTGCGGCTCGAACTCGACCAGTGCGGCGAACGTGCTGGGCTCGGCCGGGTCCGGGGGGTCGGGGACGGCGGGGCCGTCGACGGCGTCGGGGCCGCCCGGGTCGGCGGGGTCGGCGGGGTCGGCGGGGTCGGCGGGGTCGGCGGGGTCGGCGGGGTCGGCGGGGTCGGCCGGGGCCGGCTGGTCGGACGGTTCGACCGCGGGCGAGGCGATCGCGACGCCCAGCAGCGCCCGCATCAGGTCCTGCGAGGTGAAGGGCTTGGTCACGTAGTCGTCCAGACCGGCGGCCAGGCACTCGTCCCGCACATCGGTCGTGGCGCCCGCGGTGAGGGCGATGATCCGGGGCTGGGCGATCCGGTCGCCGGCGAGCCGGATCAGCCGGGTCGGCTCGAGGCCGTCCATCAGCGGCATGTGCACGTCCATCAGCACCACGTCGAAGCCGCCGGCCAGCACCGCCTCGACGGCGTCCTCGCCGTTGGGCACCGTGGTGACGCGATGGCCCAGCTTCTCGACCAGGCGGGTCGACAGGTACTGGATCATGTGGTTGTCCTCGGCGACCAGCACCTCGAGCGTGCGGGGGGCCGGGGGCGTCGGCTCGCCGCCGGCCGACGCCGTCGTGGGGTCGGCGCCCGGGGCGGGCGGCGACTCCGGCATCGGGATCTCGAACCAGAACCGCGACCCCTCGCCCAGCCGGCTCGTGACCTGCAGCCGCCCGCCCATCAGCTCGATGAGCGACTGGGAGATCGAGAGGCCGAGTCCGGTGCCGCCGTGCTGGCGGGTGGTCGCCTCGTCGGCCTGGGTGAACGGTTCGAACAGCCGGTCCAGCTGGGCGTCACCGATGCCGACGCCGGTGTCCTGGACGGCGAACAGCACCGTGCCGGGCGTCTCGCCCCGGGCGACGGTCAGCCGGACCTCGCCCTCGGTGGTGAACTTGACCGCGTTGCCCAGCAGGTTCACCAGCACCTGTCGGAGCCGGGTGGCGTCGCCGGTCACCAGCTGCGGGCAGCCGGGTTCCAGATCGGCCACCACCGGCAGCTGCTTGCTCTCGGCCGCGAACGAGACGACGGTGACGCTCGGGGTGACCAGGCGGGCCAGGTCGAACTCGCGCCGCTCCAGCTCGACCGCGCCGGCCTCGATCTTGGAGAAGTCCAGGATGTTGGTGATGATCTCCAGCAGCAGCGTGCCGCTCAGCGCGGCCCGCTCCACGTAGGCCCGCTGGGTCGGGTCGAGGTCGGTGTCCAGCAGGAGCTCGTTCATGCCGAGCACGGCGTTGAGCGGGGTCCGGATCTCGTGACTCATGGTGGCCAGGAAGGTGCTCTTGGCCGACGCCGCCTCGACGGCCGCGTCGCGGGCCTGCTGGAGGTTGACGACGAGTTCCGCCTCGCGCCACCGCAGCCGCTCCGCAGTGACCACGGACAGCAGCAGCCGCGCCGTGCCGGCCGCCAGGGCGGCCAGGGCCAGGTACTCGGCCAGCTGGACCTGCCGGGTGAGCTCGTTGATCACCAGCACCAGCAGGGCGGCACCGGAGAACAGCGCCGGCGCGAAGACCACGCCGGAGAAGGTCGCGCGCCGCAGCAGCAGCGGCGCCGGGCGACACCAGGCGGTCAGGGCGATCAGCGTCCACGCGGTCGGGGCGAGCAGGGCGATCGCCGAGCCGCCGATGACCCGTCCGTCCAGGTCGGCCAGCCCCAGCGCGATGCTCCAGAGGACGATCAGCAGGCCCGCGACCAGCGGCAGCCAGAAGGCCGGGGTGGGTCGCCGGTCGATGGCGGCCAGGGCGGCCGCCAGCTGCGCCACCAGGATCAGCGGGGCCGCCAGGTACAGGATCTCCACGATCTGCGCACCGCTGACCTCGCTGTCCGCCGGCAGGGTGGCGACCGCGACCACGGCGGTCAGGGCGAACGCCGCGAGGATCCCGTCGAGGCACTCGGTGATCGACAGCCTGGCCAGCCGGGCCCGCTGGATCAACGCCAGGGCGATCAGCCCGAACCCGGTCACGACGGCGGCGACCTGCCCGGGGCTGGGGGCGCCGTCCAGGACCGCGGTGGTCAACGGCGTGCCGCTGGCCAGCAGGGCGACGGCCACGCCGAGCAGGGCCCAACCCGGCCGGGTGGGCCCGGCCGGCAGGCTGCCCGCCCGCAGCAGCAGCAGGCCGGCGGCGGCGAGGCCGATGATCATCTGGGCGGCCGTCATCCAGGCCGCGACCGGACCGGCCGGGACGGTCGTCGAGAGGACCGCGGCCAGTGCGATCGTGACGAACAGCGCGAGGAACGCGACCCGGACCAACCGTGTCGGGACCGCCACCCGCGGGGCGGCCGGCCGTCCCGGATCGGCCGCGGCCGGCCGGGTCATCAGCTCGCGCTCGGCGGGAACAGCCGGCCCAGGACGGTGCGCAGGGTGTCCGAGCTGACCGGTTTGGTCAGCTGCCCGGCCAGCCGGTCCGCCGTCTCCGGGGGCAGGGTCGAGTGCTCGATGATCCCGGTGATGAGCAGGAACGGGGCCGGCCGCCGGCTCCGCTCGACGGCGTGCAACACATCGACGCCGGTGCCCGACGGCAGCCGGAAGTCGGAGATCACCAGGTCGAAGTCGGCCTCGCCGACCCGGGCGGCGGCCTCCGGGGAGTCGGCCGCCTGCTCCACCGACCAGTCCAGGCCGCGCAGCATGTGGCTCAGGACCAGCCGGGACACGGCGTCGTCGTCCACGACGAGGGCCCGCCGCGCCATCAGGTGCTTCCGGGCGAGCGGTGGTCCAGCATGGTGAAGATCTGGTCGAACTGGGTCAGCCGCAGCACCCGCTGCGCGGCGTCCGCCGCGGGCCGGACGAGCGCGATCGTGCGCCCGTCCCGCAGCCGGTCCTGCCGGGCCCGCACCAGCACGGCCAGCCCGGCGCTGTCCAGGAAGGTGACGTCGGCCAGGTCGAGCACCAGGTGCCGGGCGCCCGCGATGTCGGGCTCGGCCATCCGGGTGCGCGCGGCCATGGCCTCGACCGCGTCGAACCGGCCGGTGAACACGACCGTGGTGCGGTCCGGGGAAGGCTGGTCGACGTGCCACTGCAGCCGCGCCCGGTCGGTGGCGGCTCTGGTCTCGGCTTCGGTCACGGTGACCCCTCCAGATCGATGCGCAGGGCCAGTTCGTTGCCCGCTGCGGTGTGGCGATAGGTCAGGTCGTCGACGAGCGCGCGCACGATCTTCAGGCCGTAGCCGCGCTCCTGGAGCTCGTGGCCGGCCGGATCGGGGACGGCGGCCAGGTCGAAGCCGGGCCCGCCGTCGCGCACCCACACGGTCAGGTCGCGCGGCCCGAGCGCCAGGCTCAGCTCGATGCGGCCGCCGGCCGGCAGGTCGGCGTGGTCGACCACGTTCATGCAGACCTCGTGGACGGCCAGTTCCATCCGGGACATCAGCGCGTCCGCCGCGGCCGGGTCCAGCCCGGCGAGGGCGTCGCGCAGCCACGGGCCGATGGCCCGGGTCGACCGGGCCGTGGGCTCGATGGCCAGGGCTGCGGTGATGACGCCGGTCATGCCGCCGCCCCGCCGTGCTTGAGGACCACCAGGGTCGAATCGTCCGAGGCGGCCCGGCCGGCGGCGAACCCGGCGACGGTGGCGAAGATCGCCTCGCCGATCTGCGCGGCCGGCAGGGTGTGGGACCGGTGGCACAGCTCGCCGAACCGGTCGTAGCCGAACATGGCCTCGTCCGGGTCCTCCTGCTCGACCAGCCCGTCCGTGCCGACCACCAGGCAGTCGTCGCCGCGGAGGGAAAACGTCGCCGGAACCGGCAGCCGGTCCCGCAGGATCCCCATCGGCGGCGTCGACGCGCGGACGAGCCGCGGCCGGCCGTCCTGGACCAGGACGACGGGCGAGTGGCCGGCGTTGACCAGGCAGACCGTGCCGCTGACCTCGTCGATCGAGCCGAGCAGCAGGGTCAGGAAGACGCCCGCCTCGTCCAGGTGGTCGTGCAGCTCGTCCTGGACGCGGGCGAATGCGGCGGTGACCGGCTCGTCCCGGTGGGCGAGGAAGGCGACCCGGCAGGCGGCGACCGCCTTGGTCATCACCATCGCCGCGGGCAGGCCCTTGCCGGCCACGTCGCCGACCGCGAACCAGATCGCCGCGCCGGTGTGCTCGAACACGTAGAAGTCGCCGCCGGTCAACGAGGCCGGTGCGGTTCGGGCGAAGATCTCGACCCGGGCCGACACGGGCGGCCGGGCCACGATGGCCGACTGGGCCAGCGCGGAGGCGAGCTCGTGCTCGCGGGCGACGGCGGCCCTGGTCAGTTCCCGGTGGTAAAGCTCGGCGAAGGCCAGGGCCACGCCGATGGTGGCGTTGATCGCCTCGACCAGCGGCAGGTCGGCGGTGGCGAACCGGTGACCGCGCGGCCGGAAGTAGGCCACATGCCACGCGCCGGCCGTGTCGACGTCCAGGCTGCCGATGATCGCGCCGTCGCCCGCGGCGGTCCGCAGCACGTCGTCCGGGGCATGCGCGACGGCCCGGCGGGCGACCGTGGCCAGGCTCTCCGCGTCCGACAGGTCGCCGGCGCCCGTGGCCACCTCGTCCTCCTTCAACAGCAGCACCGTCGCCGCGCCGGTCAGGTCCAGCGCCCGCCCCAGCAGCCGGCCGATCGCTTCCCGACCGGCGACGTCCCGCAGGTTGACCTGGGTCAACGCCTTGATCGCCAGGAACCGGTCCTGGCTGGCGATCAGGGCCTCGGTCAGCTCGGCCTGGACCGAGGTCAGATCCGCCAGCCCCGAGCGCAGGACGCCCGCCGCCCGGCTCGCGACGGCGCCCGCGGTCGCCGGAACGTGGCTGAGCAGCAGGTCGATGGCGGACTCGGGCGTGGCCGGCACGAGTGGTTCCGCCCGGGTGCGGTGGCCCAACGGCAGCGCCTGGTCGACGGCGGTCACCGGGAGTCCGCCGGGCTGCGGTCGGCGCCCGGCTCGGTCGTGAACAGCGGCGCCAGGTCGGTGATCTCCAGGATCACCCGGACCGGATCGGACAGGTCGACGAGCACGATCTCGCCGCCGACGGCACGCGCCGCCTTCTGCAGCCGCACCAGCTCGGACAGCGCGGTGGAGTCGACGAAGGCCACCTGGGCCAGGTCGACGTGCAGCACCGGGGTCTGCGCGGTGACCAGCGGGTGCACCGTGGTGCGGAAGGCCGGGGCCTCGTGGGCGTCGAACCGGCCGATGAGCTGGACGACCCGCCGCCGCGGTTCCAGATCGGTGCGGATGATCACGGGGGACCTCCAACGGAAGGGACGGGCGGGGTGGTCGGGCGGTCGTGTCCGGCCGGCCGGCCGGGGGCGTACCGGCCGCGCAGGTCGTTGAGGCGGATGCGGGCCAGGTCGCGCACGAACTGCAGGCTGACCTTCGCGGCGTCGACGGTGGAGCCGGGTGCGTCGATCCACTCCACCGGCACCTCGGCCACCCGGAATCCGCGGCGGTGGGCCAGGTACAGGACCTCCAGGTCGAACGAGAAGCCGTCGACGATCTGGGTGGTGAACAACGTCCGCGCCGCGTCCCGGGTGAACAGCTTGAACCCGCACTGGGTGTCGCTGACCGAGATGCCGAAGCCGCGGACCACCGTCTGCAGGCCGCCGCTGAGGACGCGCCGGGTCAGGCTCTTGCCGCTGACCCGGGCCCCGTCCGCGCTGCGCGAGCCCACCACCACGTCGTACCCCTGGCCGCTTAGGCCGGCCAGCCGGTCGTACTGCTCGATCGGCGTCGACTGGTCGGCGTCGGCGAACAGCACCAGGTCACCCTGCGCGGCGAGCACACCCCGGCGCACGGCACTGCCCTTGCCCCGGTTGCGGTCGGCGATCAGCAGCCGCAGGTTCGCGAAGCGCAGGTCCTGGACCAGGGTCCGGGTGGTGTCGGTCGATCCGTCGTCGGCGATGATCAGCTCCCACGGCTCGCCGCGCGCGCTCATGTGGGTGGCGATCGCACCGATCGTCGGCAGGATGCGCCATTCCTCGTTGTAGGCCGGGATCACCACGGACACCACCGGGGGTGATCCGTTCGGCTCGGTCACCCAGTCGCGATAGGCCCGGTAGGCCGACCGTGCGCCGGTCATGGGGCTGCCTCCTGACGGGTGCGGGAGAAGGTGCGGGCCCGGTGCACCAGGGCGCGACCGGCGAGGAAGGCGACCAGTGCGCCCATCGCCACCGCCTGCGCGGCGATCAGCGACGCCATGTCCTGATGCCAGGCCAGCAGCAGGACCATCTGCAGCAGCGCGGCCCCCAGCAGGAACCACGATTCGGTCGTCCGGGCCTGGGAGAGCCGGTGCGCCGCCACCAGGTTGCCGATGGCGAACAACGTCGTGGCCCCGGCGTAGCAGGCCATGGGGACCGACAGGCCGGCGTACGCCGGCCCGAGGACGGCCTCCAGCACCGGGCCGCCGACCCAGAGCGAGGCGGCGGCGCACAGCAGGCCGATGCCGACCACCGCCGCGATCGCCTTGGGCAGCATCCCGGGCACCTCGCGGCCGGCGGCCTGCTGCCGCGCGGCGACCGGGAAGACGACGGTGACCACCGACCAGGTGAGGAAGAAGACGGCCCGGCCGATCAGCGCGACCGCGGCGTAGACGCCGGCGGCGGTCGGGGTCAGGAACGCCTTGGCCACGAAGATGTCGCTGTTGTTGGCGATGATCTGTGCGATCAGCAGTACCGAGACGGACGCGGCGTACGCCCGCACCTCGGCGGGTTTGATGCCCGGGCCGGTCGGGTGGGGTTCGCGGACCCGGGCGGCGACGCGGACGACGGCGAAGGTGACGACGAACGAGGCGGACAGGGCCGCGGTGGCCCCCGGGACCCCACCGCCGAGCAGGACGAACGCCACCCCCAGCCCGATCCGCACGCCGGCCTCGACGACGAAGGACAGGGCCAGCGGGGCGAAGCGCAACCGGGCCTGCAGCACCCCCCGCTCCACCGCCTGGACCAGCCAGAACGGCACGCCCAGGGCGAGGATGGCGAACGGCCACGGCGACGCCGTCTGGAACAGGGCCGACCACCAGGGCGAGCCGAGGGCCAGGACCGCCCCGGACACCAGGCCGGCGAGCAGGGCCAGCCGGCGCAACCGGCGGGCCAGCGCGTCGCCGTCGCCCGGGACGCCCCGCGCGTCCGAGCGGGCGATGAAGCGCGAGGCGACCAGCTGCAGGCACAGCGCGATGGAGGTGAGACTGAAGAGCGTCGTCACCATGAGGTTGGCGTCGGAGAACTCGGCCGGTGTCAGCACCCGGCCCAGGAACAGGCTCAGCAGGTAGTTCGCGCCGTTGGCGACCATCATCGCCGCCGCGAGCACGACACCGCCGCCGGCCAGCTGCCGGCCGGAGGTGACCGGGCCGGTCCGGGACGACGTCATCGCCGTTTCCGGTCGAGCAGGCGTTGGATATGGGCCAGGTGCCATTCGACGACCTCGGACATCGGCACGCCGGCCGCGGCGGCGAAGTTGCGGCGGCCCAGGGCCTCCTGCTTCGCGGGGTCGTCGAGCACCTCGGCCAGCGCCCCGGCCAGGCTCATCGGGTCGCCCGGCGCGAAGTACACCCCGGCGAAGCCCTCCTCCTCGATGATGTCGATCAGGTCGCCGATGCGCGGCAGGACGACCGCCCGGCCGTACTCGCCGGCCTGGTGCAGCACGCCCGAGCTGCCGGTGGTGGAGGTGTACGGGAAGGCGACCACGGCGGCGTCCAGGAACAGGTCCGGCACCTTCTCCTCGGCGATGTAGCCCGGGAACTCCACGTGCGGCACCTGCGCGTAACGGGTCGCCGCGGCGGCCATGTAACCGCTGGAGTTCGGGCTGTCCGAGCCGGCGAGCACCAGGCGCAGATCCCCGTAGCCCCGCCGCAGCAGCTCCCGGTAGGCGTCGACGAGCACGTCGACCGTCTTGTACGTGCCCCACTTGCCGAACGCCATGATCGACCGCCGGCCGGGCGGCACGGCGAAGGACGGGACGGCGACGTCCTCGAAGCTGCCGTGCGGCGCCAGGATCGCGTTCCGCGCCCCGTAGCTCTCGCGCAGGAACTCGACGTACCGCGGGATGGTCAGGGTGACCACGTCGGCCAGCAGCAGGCACCGGGTGAGCAGCCGGCCGGCGAACCGCATGAGCCGGGCGGTGAGCGCGGACCCGGCGAAGCCCGCGTCCCGCATGTCGACGTTGTCGGCGAGGTTGTGCAGGACCAGCAGCGTCGGCACGCGGCAGATCCGCAGGGCGGCGGGGATGAGCAGGCCCAGCGCGCCGGCGATGCGGCGGTCGCCGAAGGTCGCGAACTGCAGGTTGAGCACGACCGCGTCCGGCTTGGTCCGCAGGATCTCGCGGGGCACCCGCACCAGGTTGAGCAGGTCGTTGAACCGCCAGCACGGACGGAACGACACCCCGGGCTGCGGATCCGGCGGCCCGGCCTCGGTCCGGTCGACGTAGGCGACGACCTCGCCGACCTCCGGCAAACGGGCGAAATGGCGGACCAGGTGCAGGCCGAACTCGTTGAGACTGTTACGGCCGGGCGGGAAGGCGGTCACCACCCCGATACGCAACGGTCGGTCGCCGGCCGGTCCCGGCGACCGGCTTCCCCGAACGAGTGCCACCATTCCTCCATGGTCGAGAGGCCGCGAAACTCAAGGGTGCCCCAGACAACCCGAGCGGGATTCATTCGAGTCGGGCTACGTCCGGTTCGGTATCTCTCGTGCCTGGTCAGAATGGTTGCGGACAGCTCACCGGCCGCCCGGCGACACTATTCGCCGCGACCCTGTGGGGTGATCGGAAAAATCGATCGGGGCGCCGGAAATGCGCAGGGAAGCGACGCGAGGCGGGAGTGGCCACCAATGGTGGGATTCTTTATTCGCTCGTTCGGTGGGCGGTGTGATCGCGGGTCGAACCGCCTCCGGTGACCGCTTCGCCCGCTTCCGGCACCCCGGCCCGGGGGCGCGCCGGGGCCCGATCGCGGGACCGCCGGGCCGTCCGTCGGCAACGGTCGGGGACCGTCGGGAGCGGGCCGGCGGCCGGGAACCAATCGAGCAGGACCCGCGTTGAACACCACGGGAGCCCGACTCGTCACCCGACGGTGATCTTCGTCGATTAGGTTTCCCGGCAGTTGGTCACAGATCGTCCCATCGCCTCATCGGAGGGCAGCGTGCAAGGCTCCAGCAATCCCGCCTTCAAGAACATGGAGAAGGTGATCGGCTCGCAGCAGCAGGCGGCACCCAGTGCCCAGTACCTCGACCAGATGTACAACCAGCCTGCGTACCAGGCGCCTGCCCGCGAGCGCTTCCTCACCGTCGACGACGTGGTCACCAAGACCGCCGTCATCCTCGTCCTGGCCGTCGTCGCCGGCTTCGCGACCGCCTGGTTCCAGGCCTACTACCTGGCCCT
>NZ_JBMDXT010000045.1:0-27545 GCF_048594475.1 Nakamurella sp.
CCCCCCCCCGCCCCCCTCGGCCGGTGTTTCGGGGCCGGCCCTTCTCGTGGCCGGTTCGTCGCCACCATCGGGAGTTGGGCCGCACTCATGGACTGGTATCAACGGGTTCTGGTCGACACCGGGCGGGCAGCGGCCGTGTGGGCCCTGCTGGGGTTCCTGGTCGCATTCGCGATCACCCGCGGAATCACCCGGCGCATCAGGGCCAAGAAGGCCAATCCGGACGACAATCCCGCTGACGGCGGCGGCTTCTCCGACATCTACATCGCCGGTGTTCACGTCCATCACCAGGTGTGGGGAATCCTGCTGGTCCTGATCTCCGGCTTACTGGAGTTCCGCTTCGATCCCGGGTCGCCGTGGACCGAGGTGCTGGCGGCGCTCTTCGGGGTCGGCGCCGCGCTGGCATTGGATGAGTTCGCCCTGTGGTTCCACCTCGACGACGTCTACTGGGGCGAGGACGGGCGAAAGTCGATCGATGCGATCCTCGTCGCCGGCGCGCTGGGCGCGGTGCTGCTGCTCCAGGCATCCCCGGTCGGCCCGGGAAATACCGAGGGAATCGCGAACTGGCTCTACGTGACGCTCGTGGTCTTCCACCTGGTTGTCGCCGGGGTCTGTTTCCTCAAGGGCAAGCTGGCGACCGGACTGATCGGGATCGTCGTCCCCATCGTCGCAACGGTGGGTGCCATCCGGTTGGCCAAGCCCACGTCGGTGTGGGCCCGCCGAAGATATCGAGGTTCGCAGGCCGCTGCGAAGCTCGCTCGATCCCATCGACGATTCGACGCCAACTATCAGCGGCGCCGGGATCGGCTCCGCGACGCCCTGGGCGGGACCCCCGACGGCGCGACAGCCGTTGCCGGAGAGCAGGAGATCGGCGCGGCCGACGAACGACCCTGACGGCCGGTCCACCACATCCCGGGGGCCGGCGTCCGGCGACCCGCTCGCGTCTCACCCGAGTCGGATGAATGGGGCTGATCAGGGTCCGTTCCGCTGCTGCCGGCGGGAAAGGGGGACCAAAGACCCTAACCTCCCATTTCAGTCCAACGTTCCATGGCGCGATGGCCACGAAACGGGAGCCCGCGGCGACGCCATCACGGGACAGGCGGGGAGTCCGCGGGTTTCTCGACCGCGGCGGATTCTGGCGGCTGATGCTGGTGGTCGTGGTGTACCTGGCGATCTACCTGGGCGCCGGGCGGCTGGCCGGGACGATCGCGCCCGATGCCACGCGGGCCCGGCTGCTCAGCAGTCCCGGCGCCGTCTTCTTCCAGCTCACCTTCGGCCTCCTCGTCGGTGCTCTGGTCCTGGCCATCTTCCTGTCGTTCACCGGGTGGTGGCGGGAACTGTTCGCCCGGCAACCGATCAGCGGATCCCGGTGGATGTGGATCGCGGTGGTCGTGGTCGCGTTGCCCGTCCTGCTGCGGCTCTTCGGCATCGACTACGGCAGGTATCCATCGGGTGTGGTGGCCGTCGTCTTCGCCACCGGCCTGCTGATCGGTTTCGCCGAGGAGGTCCTGACCCGGGGTATCGCCGTCAAGATGCTCCGGGACAGCGGCAATTCCGAATGGGTGGTCGCCGCCGTCTCGTCGCTGGTGTTCGCCGTCATGCACTCGCTGAACCTGCTGTCCGGAGGCTCACCGCTCGTCGTCGCCGTCACGGTGTTGTACGCGTTCGGGTTCGGCGTTCTGATGTACCTGTCGATGCGGGTGTCCGGATTCCTGCTCGTCGCGCTCGTGCTGCACGGGCTCACCGATCCCACGACCATCCTGGCCACCGGCGGCCTCGACGAGTTGGCGCCGGACGCGACTCAGAACATCCTGCTGACCATCGCATCGCCGTTCAACAACATCGTGATCGTCACCGGCCTGATCCTGCTGATCTTCATCCGCGGGCGGGTGCCCCGCCGGCAGGACGCCCTGGCCACGGCGAGCTGACCCGACGGCGGGCAGCAGCGGAAACGGCGGCCCCGGACGGGCGGCGGCGCCCGCCGGCATCCGTCCGCCCAGCGAGAGGATCCCGAGATCATGCAGGTGGACATCAGTTCCGGGCCGGCCTTCGCGTTCGGCGAGATCACGCTGCCGGCCGGAGGGGCCGTCCGGGTCGAGGCCGGCGCGATGGCCATGACGCGGGGTGACGTGCAGATCGCGACCTCGACCCGGGGCGGCTCATGAAGGGCCTGCGCCGGTCGTTGGGCGGAGAGAGCTTCTTCGTCAACGACTTCAGCTCGGGAACCGGTGGGCTGGTCGGTGTGGCTGCCGCCCTGCCCGGAGACATGGTGCTGGCCGCGCTGGACGGCAGCCAGGACGTGCTCGTGCAGTCGGGCTCGTGGATCGCCTCCGATCCGTCGGTGGACGTCGACGCCACATGGGGTGGCGGGAAGGCGTTCTTCAGCGGGGAGGGCCTGGTGCTGCTGCGCTGCAGCGGCCGCGGCGACATGCTGATGTCCAGCTACGGCGCCATCCGCTTCGCGATGCTCGCGCCCGGCGAGGCGATCACGCTGGACACGGGCCACGTCGTGGCCTTCGAGGCGTCGGTCTCGTACAGCGTCCGCAAGGCCGGTAGCTGGAAGTCCACCATTCTGGGCGGCGAAGGACTGGTCACCGATTTCACCGGACCCGGACGGGTCTGGCTGCAGACCCGCAGCAGCGCCGACCTCGTCTCCTGGCTCACCCAGCGCCTGCCTTCCTCCCGTCAATAGCTTGCCGGAAAACGCATCTCGTCAAAATCAACCGCTCGACGGACCTCGGCGCGCGGGACCCACTTCCGGATCAGGAGTCACCCATGCGTATCAAACCGAACTGGGTCATCACGATCGTGCTCACGGTCATCTACATGGCGATCGTCGGCGCCGTCTGGGCCGTCAACGACGTCGACTACCTCACGGTCGGTGACAGCGCCGAGAACATCCTGGCCGGTGTCATCGTGCCCGTCGGGCTGGGCGCGATCTTTCTGGCCGTCGCCGCATCCGTGCTGGGCTGGTGGGGTCCGGCGCTGCGGGAGGTGCCCCGCGTCGGCCCGCGATGGTTGCTGCTCGTCCCCGTGATCTACGCCCTGGCCGCGCTCGGCGGCCTGCTGTCGGTCGACTTCGCGCGGGTCGATGGCAGGTACGTCCTGTTCCTCGCCGTTGGCACCCTCCTGGTCGGATTCTCCGAGGAGATGCTCTGCCGTGGACTGGGTTTGGTCGGGCTGCGCGGCAGCATGTCCGAGGTGTGGGTCTGGTTCGTCAGCTGCCTGATCTTCGGGCTGATCCACGCGTTGAACATTGCGTTCGGGGCGGCGGTCGGACCCACCGTCCTCCAGATCGGGATGGCCTTCCTGGGCGGCACCGTGTTCTACGTCGTGCGCCGCACCACCGGTGCCCTCGTCTGGGCCATGCTGCTTCACGCCTTCTGGGACTTCAACACGCTGATCGGCTCGGCGTACGGCGCCACCGACTCGCCCGCCCGCCTGCTTTCCTCGCTCCAGTACGTTGCGGTCCTGCTCGCCGTCGTGGGTCTGGTGATCATCCTGCGCAAGGGCGTACGCCCGGACGCGCCGGTCCCGCAACCCACCTCCTGAGCACGGCCTTCGGGAGAGGACCGACAGCGCCCCGGGGGACGATGGCCTGCCTGTCATCGCCATACCGGATGGCGCAGAACGAGCCGGCTCGCCGCGGGCGAACCACCGATCGGCCGGCACCGGTCTTGGGTCCTTCGTCCACCGGCGAGGGGAATGCAGCCGGGTGGTCGGGCAGAATACCCCGGGTGGAGACCACCGTCCGGACGCCGCTCCAGATCTTCAGCCTTCCGCAGCGCCTGGTCGTCCCCCTCTTCCAGCGCCCCTACGTGTGGGATCAGGAAGAGCAGTGGGAGCCGCTGTGGAACGACGTCCGGCGCCTGACGGAGCTGCGGCTGCGCGACCCGTATCCCACCGCGTCGCACTTCCTGGGCGCCGTGGTGGTTCAGGCCTCGGACGGGCAGCTCGGCAATCTTCAGGCCAGCAACATCATCGACGGTCAGCAACGCTTGACCACGCTGCAGCTGATGATGGATGCCGCCGGTTCGGTTCTCGAGGCAACGGGTCTTGATGCCCTCGCCGGCCAACTCGAGAGCCTGACCCACAATCAGGAAACCTTCGTACCGGTGGGTGAGTCGCGTCTGAAGATCCGGCACACCAACCGCGATCAGGCCGCCTTTGACGAAGTCATGAACGCAGAGCCGCCCGTCGACCATGCCGCGTTGCCGCACGCCGGTTCGAAGGTCGTTCGGGCGCACGCCTTCTTCGTCGAGACCGTGACGTCCTGGCTGCAGGAGAACGGGGACGAATCCGTCGCGCTCCGGGCGACCGCTCTGGCGGGGGTGCTGACCGGTGGTCTTCAGCTGGTCGCCATCAATCTGGCGGCTTCGGAGAATTCACAGGAGATCTTCGAGACGCTCAATGCCAGAGGCACCCCGCTCACCGCCGCTGATCTGATCAAGAACTACGTCTTTCAGCGGCTCGCCGCCGAGGGCGCCGACACGCGGCGTGCGTACGCCGACGAGTGGCCGTTCGACACCAGGTTCTGGGAAACGGAGGTCAGCGTCGGTCGGTACCGGGTGAGCCGCGGCTCGCTCTTTCTCAACCAGTGGCTGATGTCGCGTCTGGGTGAGGAGATCGGTCCGCCGCAGACCTTCGCCCGCTTCAAGGGCTACGTCGAGCATGACAGTGGTCGACCGATGGTCGACTTGCTGCGTGTGATCAAACACCAGGCCGACCTGTATCAGTCGTGGACCGAAGCCGCGGACGAGAAGGACCGGTCGCTGACCGTGGTGGAGATGTCGGTCTACCGGATGAAGGCGAACGAGGTCGAACTACTCAAACCGCTGCTCATCTGGCTGCACGAATCTGAACGCGCGTTGCCCGCCTATGTCGTCGACGGTGTGGTCGCCGCCGCCGAGAGCTGGCTCGTGCGCCGAATGTTCCTTCGCCTGACCACCTCCGCCCTGGGCCGCGTCGTCGCCGATCTCATCCGTACCCATCGCGACGCTCCGGCCGGCGAGCTGGTCGACCGGATCACCGGTCAGCTGGCGCGCCTGAACGTCTCCAGCACCTACTGGCCCGGCGACGACGAGATCCGCGCCGCCCTGATGAGCGATGCGGCATATCGTCGATTCAAAGCGGCGCGGCTGCGGACGCTTCTCGAAGCCGTCGAGAACGAGCTCCGGCGCGGCACGAACCAGCCGCAGGTCCCGCGGCGTGGCTACCCGATCGAGCACGTCCTTCCCCAGAAATGGCAGGACAACTGGCCCGTCGATGGCCTCGACGCCGAGATCGAACGCGCCGCGCATGTGCACCGCTTAGGAAACCTCACGCTGCTGACGGCATCGCTCAACTCCAAGGTCTCCAACGGAGATTGGCGGACCAAGCGAGATGCCCTGCGCGATCACGACACGTTGCTGCTCAACAGTCGGCTGCTCAAACAGGCCGGCGACTCGGCTTGGTCGGAATCGACCATCCAGGCCCGTACTCGTCAGCTCGTCGACATGTTGCTGGCCATCTGGCCCGTGCCGGCCGGGCACACCGGGGCGGTCCTGGATCCGCGGGACAAGAACGAGGCCTGGATCGAGGTCAAGGATCTGGTTGCGGGCGGATTGCTGGAGCCCGGAACGATCCTGACCCCCCGGCCCGGAAACTGGAAGTCTCACCAAGCAGTCGTGCTCGGCAGCGGAATGTTGGAGATCGACGGCCAGCAGTTCGGGTCGCCGTCCGGCGCGGGAGATCACGTGAAGGGAGGCGTCACGAACGGGTGGACCTTCTGGCGCCTTCCTGACGGGCGGCGACTCGGCGATGTCCGGGCCGCCTACCGCGGCGAGAAGCCGAAAGAACCCGGCTGGACCGCCACCCTTCCGCACGTCCCGTGGAGCGAGGAGGAGCTACACGACTACGCGGGTGCAGCCGCGCCGTTGACGACAAGACTGCTGGATTACGTCGCGAAGGAGCGGCCGGACGAGCTGCTGACCGGAGCGGACTTCGCGGTCATCGGCATCACGTCCGAGCAGGTCGCCGGGGTCAGCGGCGCGATGGCCCGCAAGACGTACAACACCTACGAACGCTCCAACCCGCCGATGGAGTCCATCGACCTCAACGGACGGTGGCACTACCGCATGAGGTCGACCACCGCCGCGACCTGGCGGGCCCTTCGCGGACTGGAGTAGCAGCGCCGGCGCGCTACTGCCGGTCCAGCCAGGTCACCTGCTCCCCGCCGGCGAACGAGCGGTGCCGCACCGGGACGAAGCGGTGGGGTTCGAAGGCGCCGGCCAGCATGGGAATGCCGGCACCGGCCACCACGGGGTAGGTCTTGACGACGATCCGGTCGATCTCGTCGATCAGGGCTCCCGCGAGGGCGCCGCCGCCGCACAGCCAGATGTCCCTCTCGGATTCCTCGGCCTTGAGTCTGCGGACCAGTGCGACCGGATCCGCCGGGACGACGGTGACGGCGGGATCGTCCACGACCAGCGTGCTGGAGACGACGTACTGGCGCAGGTGCGCGTAGGGGCTGGTGACCCCGATGGCCAGGGCCGGCTCGTAGGTGCCGCGGCCCATCACGACGGTGTCGAAGACCCGGTTCGGGGTGCCGGCGAGGCCCAGGTGCGCCCGCGCGTGGGTCGGGATCGTCTCCGGATATGACTCGGCGATCCAGCCGGCCATCTCGTCGGACAGCGGGAAGAAGTCGATCTCGCCGCTCGGCCCGGCGATGACGCCGTCGAGGGTGGCGCCGATGTAGTAGACGAGATGTCGCACGGTGGAGTCCTTGTCGTCAGCAGATGCGGTGGATCGGGGCCGGGGCGTTCGCGCGCGGTGCGGGTGCACCGGGAACCGGACGGCTGTCAGCCGCCGCTCGGGCGCGCCGGTGGGGTTCTCGGGTCGGCGTAGCGCGCTCGCATCTGCTCACCCGCGGCCGGGCCGGACCGGAAGGCGAAACGCGGGTCGGCGACCGATATCCCGGTGGCCGGATCGATCGTCACCGGCTGCACCTCGCGGCCGGTCTGGGTGTCGACGAGCACCATGGCCCGCTCGGGCGGGGTCAACTGCTCGTTCCGCCACGCGGCCATCACCACCAGAATGGGCCGCAGCGAGCGACCGAGATCGGTGAGCACGTACTCGTGCCGTACCGGGCGCTCCCGGTAGGCGCGCCTGGTCAGAATGCCGTTGTCCACGAGGGTCTTGAGCCGGCTGGTCAGCATGCTGGACGACAGGCCGATGTTCGCCTCGAACTGATCGAACCGGGTGAAGCCGTCGAAGCAGTCGTGGAGGATCAGCACGGTCCACCACTCGCCGACGTACGACATCGCCGTCGACAACGGACACTCACGATCTTCGACCCGGACGCGGGCAGACACCTGACCCCTCCTCCACTTCCGCCGATCGGTCCGAGGGTCGAACCGGTCATGAGTAACTGCTAATCTAGCAGCCAGGTCGGATCGGCGTGCCGCCGGACCGCCGACCGGGCCATACCCGAATGGAGAGCCGCATGACCGACACCTCCACCGCCCACGACTCGGCGCCCCTGCCCGTCCCGGTCGTCACCTACCTCGACGCGCGCGACGATCACCGCCCCGCGGACGCCGCGGCGGCATTCGCGCCGAACGCGACCGTCATCGACGACGGAAAGACCTACCAAGGGATCGAGGCGATCACCGCTTGGATCCACTCGTCTTCCACCGAGTACACCTACTCCAGCACCCGCATCGGCCATGAGGTCACCGACGGCAACCACGCGGACGTGCAGGTGCGGTTGGACGGAGACTTCCCCGGCGGCACGGTCGTTCTCCGCTACCGGTTCGACCTCGATGCCGGCCGGATCGGCCGCCTGACGATCGAGGTGTGACCACGCCGTCGCCGCCCGCCGGCTCACTCGACCCGGGTGTACACGACCACCTGCAGGTCGGGCCGGTCCGAAGGCCGCAACTGATGGTGCTCGTAGACCAGCCGCCCCGCGGTCGGGTGGTGGAAGACTCGTTCGCGGGACTCGAAGCCGTGCACGTCGTGCCGCTCCCACCCGTCCCGGAACTCGGGGCTGGCCGCCCGCAGGCGGGCGATCAGGTCGCGCACCTCGGGGTCGCCGAGCCGGGCGCCGGCCTCGGTGCGGAACTCGGCCAGGAACCGGCGGCTGGTCACCTGCCAGTCGTCGAGCAGGGTGCGGACGCCGGGGTCGGTAAAGACCAGCGCCAGCAGGTTGCGGTCGGCCGGATCGGTGGCGGCGATCCGCGGGTAGAGGAACTCGTACGCGGCGTTCCAGGCGACCAGCCGCCAGTCCGGGGCCAGCGCATAGGCCGGATGCTCGCCCAGGGCGTCCAGGAACCGCTGCAGATGGGCCGGTGCCGTCGCCTCGCCGGCCGCCCGCGGCCGGCCGGGGGCCAGCCCGAGAAGGCCGAGGACGTAGTGGTGCTCGGGGTCGGACAGCCGCAGACACCGGGCGACCGCATCAAGCACCTGGCGCGAAGGGTGGATGTCCCGGCCCTGTTCGAGCCACGTGTACCAGGTCACACTCACCCCGGACAGGAACGAGACCTCCTCGCGGCGCAGCCCGACGGTCCGCCCGCGGCCGGCGGGCGGCAGGCCGTACGCGGCCCGGTCGAGCCGTTGCCGGCGGGCGCGCAGGAAGCCGCCCAGCTCGCGTCGCTGCGCGGCCGTCACCTCCGCACCGGTCTCGACGGCATCCTCGGGCACACCGGAACAGTAGGGCGTCCTGAAGGCATTCCGGCTCCGCTGTTGCCGCTGTGCCTTGAGGACGCCGCTCCGGTGCTCGATGGTGGCCTGGCACGCTCGGCCAACTCGGGCGTCCTGAAGGCATTCCGGCTCCGCTGTCGCCGCAGTGCCTTGAGGACGCCGCTCCGGTGCTCGATGGTTTCGCGCGCTCGGCCAACTAGTACTGCCACTACTAGTACTGGCGCCGTCTTCCGGCGTCTCGGGCGGGCCGGCACGCTGACCGCATGCCCACCCCGCTGCGTTCCCGCACCGTGACCCACGGCCCCACCGCGGCCGGCGCCCGCGCGCTGCTGCGCGCCGCCGGCGTCGACCCCGCGGATTTCGGCAAGCCGATCGTCGCCGTGGCCAACAGCTTCACCGAGTTCGTGCCCGGCCACACGCATCTGCAGCCGGTCGGCCGCATCGTGTCCGAAGCGATCGCGCGGGCCGGCGGCATCCCGCGCGAGTTCAACACGATCGCCGTCGACGACGGCATCGCGATGGGCCATTCCGGGATGCTCTACTCGCTGCCCTCCCGCGACCTGATCGCCGATTCGGTCGAGTACATGGTCAACGCGCACCGGGCCGACGCCCTGGTCTGCATCTCCAACTGCGACAAGATCACCCCCGGGATGCTGATAGCCGCGCTGCGGCTGAACATCCCGACCGTGTTCGTCTCGGGCGGCCCGATGGAGGCGGGCCGGGCCACCCTGGTGGACGGGCGGGTGCGCACCCTGGACCTGATCGACGCGATTGCGGACGCGGCGGACGACGGCGTGTCGGACGACGACCTGGCCCGGATCGAGGAGGCGGCCTGCCCGACCTGCGGCTCGTGCTCGGGCATGTTCACCGCCAATTCGATGAACTGCCTGGTCGAGGCGATCGGGATGGCGCTGCCGGGCAACGGATCCGTGCTGGCCACGCACACCGCGCGACGCGCACTCTACGAGCGGTCGGGCGAGCTGGCGGTGCGGCTGGCCCACCGCTTCTACGACGGCGACGAGGCCGGGGTGCTGCCGCGGGCCGTCGCCGGCCGGGACGCGTTCGGCAACGCGATGGCCCTCGACATCGCGATGGGCGGGTCGACCAACACGATCCTGCACCTGCTGGCGGCCGCGCACGAGGCCGAGCTCGACTTCGGCCTGGCCGACATCGACGCGATCTCCCGCCGGGTGCCCTGCCTGGTCAAGGTCGCCCCGAACGCCGCTCCCGACCGCACCTACTACGTCGAGGACGTGCACCGGGCGGGCGGCATCCCGGCCATCCTGGGCGAGCTGGCCCGGGCCGGGCTGCTGGCCAAGAACGTGCACGCCGTGCACGCGGACAGCCTGGACGCCTGGCTGGCCGAATGGGACGTGCGGGGCGGGTCGGCGTCCGCCGCCGCGCGCGACCTCTGGCACGCCGCACCGGGCGGAACCCGTTCGGCGCGGGCGTTCTCGCAGTCCCGGCGGTGGGCGGACCTGGATGTGGACGCCGCCACTGGCTGTATCCGCGACGCCGCCCACGCCTACACCGCCGACGGCGGGCTGGCCGTGCTCCGCGGGAACCTGGCGGCCGACGGCGCCGTGGTCAAGACCGCCGGCGTCGATCCGTCCATCCACGTCTTCAGCGGTCCCGCGGTGGTCTGCGAGTCGCAGGAGGAGGCGGTGGCCGCGATTCTCGGCGGCCGGGTGGGGGCCGGTGACGTGGTGGTCATCCGTTACGAGGGACCGCGGGGCGGCCCGGGGATGCAGGAGATGCTGCATCCCACCTCGTTTCTCAAGGGGCGCGGGCTGGGCAAGCTGTGCGCGCTGGTCACCGACGGGCGGTTCTCCGGCGGCACCTCGGGCCTGTCGATCGGGCACGTCTCGCCGGAGGCGGCGGCCGGTGGTGTGATCGCGCTGGTCCGGGACGGGGATCGCATCGCCGTCGACATCCCGAACCGGTCGCTGACGCTGGAGGTCGACCCGGCCGAGCTCGAGGAGCGGCGGGCCCGCCTCGAGGCGGGCGGGGGCTACCGGCCGGTCACCCGCGACCGGCCGGTGTCCACGGCGCTGCGGGCCTACGCGGCGATGGCCACCTCCGCCGATCGGGGAGCGGTCCGCGACGTGGCGGGCATCGAACGGGTGGCCGGGCCCGTCGGGTAGCTCCGGTGCGGCCGGTCCGGCTGCAGGGCGGGCGACGCCGTCGCCCCGGCGGACGATTGCCCACCCTTGGGCCCGCGCCGCTCGGCGCGCGGCGGACCGCGACGCCCGACGGCCGGTCGCGCGCCGTCCCTACGCGCCCGGTCCCTCCTCCGGCGGGGCGAACCGGACGGCGAACTCGCCGGGCGTCATCCCGGTGACCGCGCGGAAGTCGCGGGTGAAGTGCGGCTGGTCGGCGTACCCGAGGTCGGCGGCGACGTCGGCCAGCGAGCCGGGCCGGTCGCGCAGCCGGACGGACGCCTCCTGCAGCCGGCGTCGCTGGATCAGCCACTTGGGGGAGAGCCCGACCCGGCGCCGGGTGAGCCGCTGCAGCGACCGCTCGGACAGGTCGAACCGCTCGCACACCTGGGCCACCCGCACCACCTGCGGGTCGTTCTCGACGAACGCCACCACCTCGTTGATCAGCACACCCTCGTCGTCGACCGGGGCGAACGGGCGCAGTGCGGTCGTCAGCGCGGCCATCGCGCGGGTGTGCGCGGCCGGCAGCAGCGGGCGGCGCATCGCCTCCCGCACGCTCGCGACCACCGGCCCGGCGTCCGCCAGCACCTCGGCCAGATCGACGTGCCGGTCCCGGACGTCGGCCATCGACCGGCCGGCCACCAGGAACCCGCCGGCCGGTTCGAGCATGACGCCGACGGCCCAGCCGTCACCGGTCAACCTGGTCGACGACAGACCCGCGACCACGCCGTAGAACCGGGCGTACTCGCCGCTCACCACGACCAGGCCGCAGGGGTACTGCAGGACGCGCTGGGTCGCCTCCCGGCCAGGTTCGACCGACCACACCGGGATCCAGAAACGCTGCGCCAGGCCGGCCAGCTCGGCCGGGGCGGGGTAGCGGTGCATCGTGTGCGAGAGATCCCGCGGGTCGCGCAGGTGGGCCCGTTCGATCCGGTCGGGTTTGATCAATCGATCACCGGCCGGCCCACCTACCGTCGACGTCATGAACCCCCGCCCTCGCACCGAGACCTCCGCACGGTACGCGGAGGCGTCCGTCCCGCTCACCGCCGTGCTCGACGCCGTACCCGCGGACGCCTGGAGCCGGCCGAGCCCGTGCGAGGGCTGGGCCGCCCGGGACGTGGTGCGGCATCTGATCGACACCCAACGGGACTTCCTCACCGGTCGCGGGTTCGATCCGGGGGCCGCGCCCGACGTCGATGCCGACCCGGCCGCCGCCTGGCGCGCCCACGCGTCCGCCGTCGGCGAGCTGCTGGCCCGGCCGGAGATTCCCGACACCGGCTACGACGGCTGGTTCGGCCCCACGACCGTCGGCCGGACACTGGCCCAGTTCTACGTGCCCGACATGGTGATCCACCGCTGGGACATCGCCGCCGCCGTGGGCGGGGACACCCGGCTGTCCGAGGCGGAGCTGGATCGGACCGCGGAGAGCATCGAGTCCTGGGGTGAGGCGATGTACATGGACGGCATCTGCAAGCCGGGGGTCGAGCCGCCCGCGGGGGCCTCGCGGCAGGTGGTGCTGCTGGCCCGGATGGGGCGCCAGGCCTGGTGAGTGTTACGGCGGGTCCGCCGGCCGGTTTCGCGCCGGCGGTCGTCGACGGACCGGCCGGCTCGACGCGGTGGGGAAAGGCCGGCATCGGCCAGGCGTCCGGAGTCGGCCGGTGGACCGGTGCGTCACCGGCGGACCGGTGGGGAACCAGCACCGCAGGCCGAGTGCGAACCGGGGGGACGAATGCGGTGGATCGTGGAGAGCCGGCCCGCGCTGCTCCGCGCCGTTCTGCTGGGGCTGGGAGCGGCAGCGCTCGCCGCGGTCACCGACGCGCTCATCGGGCCCGAGGGCTGGTCGTGGCGGATGGTTCTGCCCGCGGCGGTGATCGTCGCCGTTTCCGTGGTCGCCACGCTGGTGGCCCGCCGCCGGAGGCGGCGGACGGGCGACGGATCGGATCGCCGGCCCTGACCGGCGCCGGCGCGCGTCACGCACTCGATCGCGGTGCGCGGGGGTCGGGTGATTCGCAGCCCCGTCCCACCCCGCCCGGAGCCCGCGGCCATGCCGGCCGGGGACAATGCCGACGTGCCGTTCACCTCGTCTCCGGTCTCCCGTGGGCCGACCGACCGGATCGCGCGAACCCGTCGCCTCCGGTCGGGCGCCGTGCTGGCCGCCGCCGTGCTCGCCGGGGTGGCCGCCTGCGGGTCGGGACCGGTGGACCCGGACCCCGCGCCCGGCTCGGGGGTGGCCTCCGCGCCGACGAGCGTCGCGTCGACGGGCCTGGTCACGACCGACGCGACCGCGCCGGCGGAATCGGTGACCGCCGCACCGGCGCCGTCGGGCGCGGACACGTCCGGGACCGGAGACTCGACCGGCGGAGCGGACGGGCCGGCCGCCTCGTCGCCGGTGCGGCAGTGGCTGGCCGCCCCGGTCGTCGAGATCGCCCACCACGGCGGATCGGCCGACTGGCCGCCCAGCTCGCCCCAGGCCTACCGGATGGCGCGCGACTGGAATCCGGCGTTGGCCCTTGAGTTCTCGGCCCGCCGGACGGCCGACGGGGTGTGGGTCGGATCCGAGGACCCCACCACCGGGTCGGTGTACGGGACCGATCTGACCATCGCGACGTCCACCTGGGACCAGCTGTCCTCGCTGCGATCGTTGCAGGGCGGCCAGCCGATGAGCCGTCTGGAGACCGACCTGCTCCAGCAGCTGCCCGCCACCCGCGTGCTGTTCGTCGACGACAAGGACGACGACCACGTCGGCGAGCTGCTCGACCTGCTGGACCGGTACGGCGGGGCCGGCCGGACGATCATCAAGTCCTACTGGAAGACCACGGAGACGCCGACCCAGGCGCACCGCCGCGGTTACCTGACCTGGGGGTACTACTACGCCGACGAGATGGACCGGTTCCCCTCCAGCCAGGCCCGTTTCGACCTGCTCGGGATCAACTTCAACGCCCCGCCGCAGGTCTATGCGCAGATGCTGGCCACCGGCAAGCGGGTCATCGCCCACGTCGTGGCCACCCGGGCGCAGGCCGACAAGGCCATCGCCCGCGGCGCCACCGGCCTGATGGTCTCGGGCGTCCAGGAGGTCGTGCCCACCTCGTGAGTGCCCGTCCCGTCGGCCGGCCCCGTCCGGCCCCACCGGTCCGGCGGGCCCGGTCGGGACGGGTGGGGTTCGGGCCCGGCGCGGGCCCTCGTCACCCCGCCGGCGGCGTGAGCGGGACACCTGGATCGATCCCGGCGCCCGGGCGCAGGTGATCGGCCATGGCGTGCGGGTCGTCGACCCTCAAGCGCGCGGGGCTGCGCCGGCGCACTCCCGCCGGCGCTCCCGCCCGGGTCAGGGCAGCTGGTGCACCGCCAGCGGCAGCACCGCCGACGCCCCGGCCTGCACCAGCAGCGCGGAGGCCACGGTCACCGTCCAGCGGGTCCGGATGACGTCGTCGACCAGCAGGACCGGACCGTCCAGCGTGACCTCGGGCCGCACTGCGGTCCGCGCCAGCAGCTCACGAACCCGGACCCCCGACGAGACCTCTGCCGACGGCGGGGGCCCGCTCACCGCAAGGGCGTCGACCAGCGGCAGCCGGCCGATCGGGGCGACATGCGCGGCGATCGACCCGACCAGCTCGGGGAACGGGGGGGACGGCTTGGCGACCACGGCGGTCGGTCGCTGCCACGACCGCGACCACCGGCGCAGCGCCTCGACCATGCCGTCCAGCACCTCGGCCGGTGCGGGCCCGTCCGCGCGCCAGAGCGTGGCCAGCACCTCCGACCAGGCCGGGTCGTCGGCGAAGGCCAGGGCTCGCCCGGGCGCGAGCCCGGCAATCCGGCCCTTGCGGTCGGGCAACCCGCCGGGCCACAGCTTGCGGGGCTCGACCACCACGTCCTGACCGCGGAAGAAGCGCTGCGCCGCGGCGACCGTCTCCGGATCGGGGGTCCCGCCCGGCGGTGGCAGCGTCCCGGTGCAGACCGAACACCGGCCGCAGGGTTGCGGATCGGGATCGTCCAGGGCCTGCTGCAGGAACTGCATCAGGCAGCCCGCGCCGTGCGCGTACTGCCGCATCAGGTCGGCCTCGGCCGACCGGACCTGGCGCAGGGCGGACCATTTCGCCGCGTCGTAGACCCACGGGCGCTCGCCCTCGCGCCACCCGGAGCCGTCCCGGACGACGACGTCGTCCACGGCCAGGATCTTGAGCAACGTCTCCAGCCGGCCCCGGCGGATGCCGGTCGCGGTCTCCAGGGCCGGGACGCTCTGCGCCGCCCCGCCGCCGCCCTCGAGTGCCCCGAGTACCTTGCGGACCAGGTCGTCGGTGGGGATGCCGGCCGTGGCGAAGTACTCCCAGATCCGCTCGTCGGCCGCGCCCGGCACCAGCACCGCCGAGGCGTCGTCCAGGGCCCGCCCGGCCCGGCCGACCTGCTGGTAGTAGGCCACCGGCGACGAGGGCGACCCGAGGTGCAGGCAGAACGCCAGGTCGGGCTTGTCGTACCCCATGCCGAGCGCCGAGGTGGCGACCAGCGCCTTGATCCGGTTGTCGCGCAACCGGTCCTCCAGCTCGGCCCGGTTCTCGGTCTGCCCGGAGTAGGCGGCCACGTCGTGCCCGCGTTCCCGCAGGAACGCCGAGAGCCGTTCGGTCTCGGCGACGGTGAGCACGTAGACGATGCCGGATCCGGGCATGGTGGCCAGGGCGTCGGCCACCCAGGCGTACCCCTCCAGGGTGCTCAGGCCGGGCACCACCGACAGGCGCAGCGAGGCCCGGGCCAGCGAGCCGCGCAGCGTCACCGTGTCCTCGCCGAGCTGGGCGGCGACGTCGGCGGTGACCCGCTCGTTGGCGGTGGCCGTCGTCGCCAGCACCGGGGTGTCCGGCGACAGGCGGAGCAGGATGCGGGTCAACCGCTGGTAATCGGGCCGGAAGTCGAAACCCCAGTCGGAGACGCAGTGCGCCTCGTCGATCACCAGCAGGCCGCAGCGGGCCAGCAGGTCCGGCAGCTCCGCGGCGAACCGGGGGTTGGCCAGGCGTTCGGGGGAGACCAGCAGCAGATCCAGCCGGTCGGCCCGCAGGTCGTCCAGCACGGCCGCCCAGTCGTCGATGTTGGTCGAGTTGATCGTCGCGGCCCGCAGCCCGGCCCGTTCGGCGGCGGCGATCTGATCGCGCATCAGGGCCAGCAGCGGGGACACCACCAGCGTCGGCCCGGACCCCCGTTCCCGGAGCGCGGCCGTCGCGCCCCAGTACACCGCCGACTTGCCCCACCCGGTGGCCTGGACGACCAGCACCCGGCGGCGACGCTCGACGAGCTCCTCGACGGCGTGCGTCTGGTCCGCCCGGGGCCGCGCCTGCGGCCCGGCGACGGTGGCGATGACGCGCGCGAGGACATCCGCGGCGGGGATTACTGCAGTGGAACCGCTCATCGCCCCATCATGGCCCGCGGCTCCGACAGCGCCCGTCCCGCGCCCGCGCCCCCGGCCCCGGGGCCGGGGCCGGGGCCGGGACCGCGGCCGGGTTCCGGATCAGGCCGCGGCGGTGCGCCGGCGCCGCCCGTACGCCCCGCCCGAGCTGTAGCCGGCCAGGTCGATGACGAACGCGAGCCCGAGCCATACCCAGTCGAATCCGGTCACCCCGCCCGGCGCGACCAGCACGTACATCAGGGTGGTCCAGGGCAGCAGCAGGAAGCCCAGGAACGGCAGCCAGAAGCTGGAGAACGTCACGTCCCAGCGCAACGGGTCGACCAGCCACCACAGGGCGATCGCCGCCCGGGGGCCGAAGAACAGCAGGATGACGAACAGGCACATGGCGAGTCCTCTCGAGCGTGGGCCGGCCGTCAGCATCGCCCGCCGGCTCGCGGCGGGCATCGTCCACTTCGGGCGGGGCGGGGCTCGGGCCCGGTGCGGTCGGGCCGGGCCCGGCTCGGCCCCGGCCGGTGGATCAGTGCACCGAGAACCCGCCGTCGACGAAGACGGACTGCCCGGTCACGTAGCCGGCGCCCGGCCGGCCAGGAACACCGCGGCGCCGGCGAAGTCGTCCGGCACGCCGTTGCGGCCGACCATCGTCCGCGCGGCCAGCGCCCGCACCCGTTCGGCATCGGTGGCCAGCCGCCGGTTCAGCGGCGTCAGGACGAAGCCGGGGACGAGCACGTTGCTGGTGACCCCGGCCGACGACCACGCCTCGGCCTGCGAGCGGGCGAGCGATTCCAGACCGCCCTTGGACACCCCGTAGGCGCCGCTGTCGACGAACGCCCGGTGCGCCTGCTGCGCGCTGATGTGGATGAAGCGGCCGTAGCCCCGCTCGGCCATGCCCGGCCCGAAACGCTGGCCGAGCAGGAAGGGAGCGGTCAGGTTGACCGCCATGGTGGTGTCCCAGGTCGCGTCGTCCACCGCGGCGAGCGGCGGCCGGAGGTTGATCCCGGCCGAGTTGACCACCACGTCGGGCTCGCCGACCGGCGCGGTCGCCGCCTGCGCCGCGGCCCGCACGCCGGCCCGGCTGCTCAGGTCGCCGGTCACCCAGGCGACCGCACCGCCCGCCGCGGTCAGCTCCCGGGCGGCGTCGTCGAGGGTCGCCGCGGTCCGGGCCAGCAGGACGACCCGGGCCCCCGCACCGGCCAGCGCGGCCGCGATGCCCCGGCCGATCCCCGAGCTGCCGCCGGTGACCAGGGCGGTCCGGCCGTCGAGGGAGAACAGGCTCGCCAGGTAGCCGTCGATCGCCATGGGCAGCACTGTAGGGCCGCCCGGGCCGGTCCCCGGCGCACCTCAGACGGGACTGCTCTGCCGGGCACGCGGCCGCAGGACCAGACGCAGCGCGAGCCCGGCGAGCAGTGCCCAGAACGCGGCCCCGATCCCCAGCATGCTCACGCCGCCCGCTGCGACCAGGAACGCCGCGACGGCCGGCAACCGTTCGGCCGGGTCCGCGGTGGCCGCGGCCAGGCTGGCCGCGAGGGTGCCGACCAGCGCCAGCCCGGCCACCGACTCGATGACGCCCGGCGGAGCCTGCGCCATCAGGCCGGCCAGCGTCGCCGCGGCCGGGGCCAGCGCGAGGTAGGCGACGCCGGCCGTGGCGGCCGCGATCCAGCGCCGCTCCGGGTCGGGATGGGCCTCCGCGGAGGCCGGCAGGGCGGCCGTGATGGCGGCGAGGTTGACCGCGTGCGCCCCGGCCCCGGCCCCGGCAACGGTGCCCGCCCCGGTCAGCAGCAGGGTCTGCCGCCACGGCACCCGGTAGCCGGCCGCGGCCAGCACGGCGACCCCGGGCACGTTCTGCGCGGCCATCGTCACGACGTACAGCGGCAGCGCCAGCCCGACCACCGCCGGCCAGCTGAAGCCGGGCGCGGTGAAGGACAGGGTGGGCGCCTGCAGCGAGACCCCGGACCCGTCGACCACGGCCACCCCCACGATCAGGGCCAGCGCCAGGGCGAAGGCGGCCGGCGCGGACCAGCGCGGCGCGTAGCGCTGCAGCACCAGCCAGAGCAGGATCACCGGGGCGACCAGCACCGGCGTGCGGCTCAGCGCCACGACCGGCTGGATGCACAGGGTCAGCAGCACACCGGCGAGCATCGCCTGGGCCAGCGGCGCCGGGATGGCGGCGACGGTCCGCCCCAGCCACGGCCACAGCCCGGTGACGGCCAGCAGCAGGCCGCAGACCACGAACGCGCCGACGGCCGCCGACCAGCCCAGCTGCAGGCCGGCCGCGCTCACCAGCAGGGCGGCCCCGGGGGTCGACCAGGCCAGCGTGAGCGGGCGCCGGTGCCGCAGGCTCAGCCAGAGCGTGCCGGCCCCCTGCAGCACGCACAGCGTGGCCAGCCCCGACGCCGCCTGCGCCGTGGTGGCGCCGACCGCCTGCAGGCCGGCCAGCACGACGGCGAACGAGCTGGTGAACCCGACCAGGGCGGTCACCAGACCGACGCCCACCGGTTGCGCCCATCCCTGTTCCATAAACAGAACGCTAGCATCGATCGTTCTGTTTGCAGAACTCTGGGTAGGCTGAGCCGGCCGGACCCGTCCCGTCCGGTTCGACCGTCGCGGGGAGGTGGCCGTGGAGGGCGCCGACCTGCCCCAGCTGATCGGGGAGCGGTTGCGCGCGGCCCGGGCCGAGCGCGGCTGGTCGCTCGGCCATCTCGCGGAACTGGCCGGGATCGGCAAGGGCTCCCTGTCCGAGATCGAGAACGGCACCCGCAACCCCACCCTGAGCACGCTGTACGCACTGTCCAACTCGCTCGGCCGGCCGATGTCCTGGCTGCTGGCCGAGCAGGTCGGGGCCGAGGTCGGCGGCCCGGGCATCGCGACCCGGCTGCTGGACGTGGCGGACGTGGACGGCGTGACCGTGGAGGTCTACACGATCCGGCTGGACGCCGGGTGCCGCCACGAGTCGGACGCGCACGGGCCCGCCGTCGTCGAGCACCTGCTGGTGGTGGGCGGTCGCGTCATGGCCGGTCCGGTGGGCGGGGAGCGGGCGCTGGGCCCCGGGGAATCGACCAGCTGGGTCAGCGACCGGCGGCACGCCTACCAGGCGCTCGACGGCGCGCCGGCCGACGTGGTGCTGGTGATCCGCGTCGGCGCGGGCACCGACGGGGCGGACCGGCCGGACCCCGTCCCGGCCCCGTCCTGACGGCCTGGTCCGTCCTGACGGCCTGGTCCGTCCCTACGGCCCGGCTCAGCCGTGACGCCAGAGTTCGCCACCGTCCGGATCGCGGACGACCGCGCGGGGGCCGTCGAGCTCCAGCTCGACGTCCAGGTGCCGCTCTCCGTCGGAGACCCGGTAGACGTAGCGGGTGTTGGTCAGTTCGAGCGGCTCGGTCGTCGCCCCGCCCAGCCACGGACGGGCCCGCCGCAGCGCGATGAGCTCCGCGTGCACCCGCCAGATGTCGGGGCGGGGCAGGTCGGCGGGGGAGGCCGGATACGCGGGCCGGACGGCGTCGTCCCCGCCCAGGCGCTCCTCCTTGACGCCGGTCAGGCCGCGCTCGTCCCCGTAGTAGATCGACGGGATGCCGCCGACGGTCAGCAGCACGGCCAGAGCGACCGGTACCCGCTCGGGCCCGACCTGGCTGGCGATCCGGGTGACGTCGTGGTTGCCGACGAACGTGTTCGGTCGGAACTGCCGCAGGAAGTCGTTGTGCCGCTGCAGCGACCAGTCCAGCTCGAAGAAGTTGCGGTCCTTGATCGCCGACCAGATCGCCTTCCACAGCTCGTACTGGGTCACCGAATCCAGGCCGGCCCGCTGCACGATCGCGCCGTAGTCGCCGTGCAGCACCTCGCCGAGAATCCAGGCCTGGGGGAACCTCTCGCGCACCCGGGGCAGCACCCGCGACCAGAACTCGGCGGGTACCGAGTAGGCCGCGTCCAGCCGCCACCCGTCGATGCCGCGGTCGAGCCAGTGGGTCATGACGTCGGCGACGTACCCGGCGGCCGCGTCGCCGGCATGATCGAGCCGGACGAGCGAGTCGTGTCCCTCGAACACCCTCGGCCGCGGCCCGTCCGGGTGGTCCCACTCGATGTCCAGCAGCCGGCCCGCCTCGCCGTCGGGCCCCTCCCGGAGCGCCCGGTCGACCAGCGGGTGGCCGCGGCCGACGTGGCTGAACACCCCGTCCAGGACGATCCGCAGCCCCCGCGCGCGGGCGGCCGTGACCAGGTCGTCGAACTCGGCGTCGCCGCCCAGGCGGGGGTCGACGCGGAACTGATCGGTGCTGTCGTAGCCGTGCGTCTGCGACGCGAACACCGGGCCCAGCAGCAGCCCGGTGCAGCCCAGGTCGACCGGATCGTCGAGCCAGTCGATCAACCGGCGCAGGCGCGGCCCGGTCGTCGGCGTGTCGCGGATCGGGGCACCGGCGAAGCCGAGCGGATACACGTGCCACCAGATCACATCGTCGGCCCAGGTCACCCGGACCACCCTAGGGGGCGGGCCGGCGATCGGAGGGTTCGTAACGTTTTCGGGCCGTCGGCACGTCCTGCCGGTTTCTCCCGTGCCGTGCTGGTAGACCTCGACACATCCTGGATGGCCTGGGCGCGCAGGGAGGACCTATGGTCGGGTATCGGTACGCGAACCGGTATCAGGCGGCCGACGTGATCGGTCAGGACGAGATCTCCGTCGTCCGGCGCGGTCGCGATCTGCTGATGGATCGGGACGTGGCGATCAAGGTGCTGCGATCGGACCTGACCCAGGAGCCGGCCGTGCACAGCCGCTTCCGGTCGGTGGCCAATCACGCGGCCGCCCTGAACCATCCGGCGTTCGTGGCGGTCTACGACACCGGCGACACCCTGACCGACGCGGGCACGGTGCCGTGGGTGGTGATGGAGTACGTCGAGGGCGAATCGCTGCGCACCGTGCTCGGCCGGCAGGGCCCGCTGCCCTGGCGCCGGGCGCTGCGCATCGCGATCGAGTTGTGTGCCGCACTCGACCACGCCCATCGCCGGAACCTGTTGCCGTGCCACATCACTCCGGCCAATGTCCTGATCGACGCGCAGCCGGCGGGTGACCAGGTCAAGGTGATCGACATCGGTCAGCGCACCCCGGAGGCACCGGGAGTCGCGGCCACGCAGTACCTCTCGCCCGAGCAGATCCGCGGCGGGTTGCCGGACAAGCGCAGCGACCAGTACACCATCGGCTGCGTGCTGTTCGAGATGCTCTGCGGCCGGCCACCCTTCATCGGGGTGACGGCCGACGCCGTGGCCGACGCGCACCAGCGGGAGGCGCCCCGGGCACCCAGCGAGTACAACCGCGGCATCCCTGCGGACGTCGACGCCATCGTGCTCAAGGCGCTGAGCAAGAACCCGGCCAACCGGTACGAGACGGCCGAGAAGATGCGGGCCGACCTCGAACGGGTCGTCGCCGGCCGGCCGGCCCAGGCCCGTGCGGCCATGGAGGCGGCGGTCCCGGCCGGCGCGCCGGCGCCCGGCCCGGCCCGGACCCGTTCCGCGGCCCGGCCCGCGAACACCCCGTCGCCGGACCGCCCGCCGCCGGGAACCAGTTCGCCGCTGATGGCCCCGGGGCTCACCCTGCCGGTGCTGGACCGGTGGGAGCCGGTCGACCCGGTGCGGGAGGCCGCGCAGCGCCGGCGATGGGCCTACATCGGTCTCGGTGGGCTCGCTCTCGCGCTGGTGGTCGCCCTGTGGCTGACCCTGGTCGTGATCACCACGCCGCCGCCGCCGGCCAAGGTCGCGGTGCCCAACGTCATCGGCATGACGGTCTCGCAGGCCGGCGCCGTGCTCAGGGAGAAGAACCTCGACATCGGGGCGGTCACCACGGTCGACACCGACAAGGGGCCGACCGGCACGATCGTGAACCAGCGCCCGTCGGAGAAGACCGAGGTGGATGCCGGCACCGACGTCGCGGTCGAGATCGAGGGCTGAGCCGGCCGGGCCGCCCGCGGCGCGCGCCGGCCCGGGCCGTGCCGGGACGGTGAAGGTCGTCACGATGCCCGCGGAGCGGGCCGGATCGGGCACCCGCGCTCGGTAGGTTCGAGATCATGAACACCTCGACACCGATGACGACCATCACCCTGGCCGTGGGTGCCGTGCTCACCGTGCTGGGCATCGCCGGCTACGCCCTGACCGGGGCGGCCAGCCTCACCGCGCTCATCCCCAGCCTGGTCGGCGTACTGATCCTGGTCTGCGGTCTCCTGGCCCGGCAGGAGAAGCTGCGCCGGCACGCCATTCACGGGGCGTTGGCCGTCGCCCTCCTCGGCGCGCTCGGATCGTTGATGAACGTGGTGAAGATCGGCCAGGTGTTCGCCGGGACCGCCGAGCGGCCCACCGCGATCGTCGTCAGCACGATCATGTTCCTCGTGCTGGTCGCCTACGTCGCCCTGGGCGTCCGCTCGTTCGTCGCGGCCCGGCGGGGTGCCGTCGCCTCCTGACCACCCCCGGTCCGTCGGACCCCGACCCCGACCCCGACCCCGCGCCGTCGCCGGCCCTGCCGGCGGCGGCGCGTTCTTGTAGGTTCGGCGGGTGCGCGTTGAATCGGTGATCGCGGTTCCGGCGTCCGACACGGTGGGCCCGACGCGGCTACGGCTGTTGACGGCCCGGACCGGCAAGCTGCCGGTCGTGGTGGTCGCGGACGGTCCGTCCGGCCCGGAGTACCACGTGCTGACCATGGCCGAGCTGCAGGCCGCCATGACCAACCAGCTGTCCGCGACCCCGCTGGCCGAGGTGCTGGATCTGGCCGGCCGGTCGGCCACCGTCCCGATCGGCCGGGGCGAGGTACAGGCGGCGGCCGTCGGCACCCCGGTGGTCGACAACGGCCGGCTCGTCGGAGTCGTCCTGGACGATAAGCTCGAGCTGCCCGAACCGACCGAGCAGGACCTCGAGCGCGGCGCCCCCTCGACCCGCGGTCCGGCCGCGGAGGCGGCGGGGGATGCGCCCCGCAAGCGCGGCCTGTGGGGTCGGCTCACCGGCTCCGGCAGCTGATCCCGCGCCGGCCGGGCGGCGCAGTCGCGTCCGGTCGGTGATCGATCCGCGGCGGCTGAACGGTGGTCCGTGCCGTCCGCGTTCCGGCCCGCGATGTTTCCGCGGGCGTCCGCGGCCGGGGCGGCCGGCCCCCGCGCGGATGAAGTCGTTGACACCCGACCCACCGGTCCCATTCGGGGCTTGTTGATCCGCGCCGGGGTAGATGATCCGCGCGGCCGGGGAGCGGGGTAGGGGTCGGGGGCGGGGCGGGGTCGGGGTCAGTCGCGTCGGCGGCGGAACAGCTTGGTGCCCAGCCAGACCAGCGGATCGTAGGAGCGGTCGACGACGCGTTCCTTCATCGGGATGATGCCGTTGTCGGTGATCTTGATGTGCTCCGGGCAGACCTCGGTGCAGCACTTGGTGATGTTGCACAGCCCGATGCCCTGCTCCTCCCGGGCGAACGCGGCGCGGTCCGTGCGGGCGTCCAACGGGTGCATGTCCAGCTCGGCCGCCCGGATGAGGAACCGCGGACCGGCGAACGCGGTCTTGTTCTCCTCGTGGTCCCGGGTCACGTGGCAGACGTTCTGGCACAGGAAGCACTCGATGCACTTGCGGAATTCCTGGGACCGCTCGACGTCGACCTGCTGCATCCGGTACTCGCCGGGGGCAAGGCCCGGTGGAGGCGCGAACGCCGGGATCTGCCGGGCCTTGCGGTAATTGAACGACACGTCGGTCACCAGATCGCGGATCACCGGGAACGCGCGCATGGGCGTCACGGTGATCGTCTCGTCCGGCTGGAACGTCGACATCCGCGTCATGCACAGCAGCCGGGGCCGGCCGTTGATCTCCGCGCTGCACGAGCCGCACTTGCCGGCCTTGCAGTTCCACCGGACCGCCAGGTCGCCGGCCTGGGTGGCCTGCAGCCGGTGGATGATGTCGAGCACCACCTCGCCCTCGTTGACCTCCACGGTGTAGTCCCGCAGGTCGCCGCCGGACGCGTCCCCGCGCCAGACCCGGAAATGCGCGTCACGCCCCATCGTCGGCCTCCCGGGTTCCGCCGTTCCCGGCGGCCAGTTCCTCGGCGGTCAGGTACTTCTCCAGCTCGCTGCGCTCGAACAGGGCCAGCAGGTCGGGCCGGATCGGGGCGATCGGCTCCCGGGCCACGTCAATCGCCCCGTCGGGCTGCAGGGAGCAGATCAGCAGGCGCCGGCGCCATTCCGCGCTCATCGCCGGGTAGTCGTCCCGGGTGTGCCCGCCGCGGCTCTCCTGCCGGATCAGGGCCGCCTTGGCCACGCACTCGCTGACCTGCAGCATGTTGACCAGATCCAGGGCCAGGTGCCAGCCCGGGTTGAACTGCCGGTGTCCCTCCACGCTGACCGCGGCGACCCGCGGCTTCATCGCCTCCAGCGCGTCGATCGCCTGCTGAATCTCGGCCTCCCGCCGGATGATGCCGACCAGGTCGTTCATCGTCTGCTGCAGCTCCCGGTGCAGCGTGTACGGGTTCTCCCCGTCCTCGCGGTCGAACGGGGCCAGTGCCGCCTTCGCCGCCGCCGCCACCGATCCGGCGGCCGGCTCCGGTCGGGCGCTGCCGGCACCGTCGGCACCGTCGGCACCGTCGGCACCGTCCAGGGTCGCCAGGTAGGCGGCCGCCCCCATCCCGGCCCGGCGGCCGAACACCAGCAGATCGGACAGCGAGTTGCCGCCCAGCCGGTTGGAGCCGTGCATGCCGCCGGCCACCTCGCCGCAGGCGAACAGTCCGGGCACCCGGGCCGCGGCCGCGGTGTCCGGGTCGACCTGGATGCCGCCCATCACGGAGTGGCAGGTCGGCCCGACCTCCATCGGCTCCTTGGTGATGTCGACGTCGGCGAGCTCGGCGAACTGGTGGTGCATCGACGGCAGCCGCCGTTTGATCTCCTCGGCCGGTAGCCGGGTCGCGATGTCCAGGAAGACCCCGCCGTGCGGGGTGTGCCGGCCGGCCTTGACCTCGGCGTTGATCGCGCGGGCCACTTCGTCCCGGGGCAGCAGTTCCGGCGGCCGACGATTGTTCTCCGGGTCGGCGTACCACCCGTCCGCCTCCTGCTCGGTCTCGGCGTACTTCGACCGGAACACGTCGGGGACGTAGTCGAACATGAACCGTTTGCCCTCGGAATTGCGCAGGACGCCGCCGTCGCCGCGCACCGATTCGGTGACCAGGATGCCTTTCACCGACGGCGGCCAGACCATTCCGGTCGGGTGGAACTGGATGAATTCCATGTTGACCAGGGTCGAACCGGCCCGCAGCGCCAGGGCATTGCCGTCGCCGGTGTACTCCCAGGAATTGCTCGTCACCTTGAACGACTTGCCGATGCCACCGGTGGCCAGGATGACGGCCGGTGCCCGGAACACGATGAACGTGCCCGACTCCCGCCGGTAGCCGAACGCACCGGCGACGGACCCGTTCTCGGCCAGCAGCAGCTCGGTGATGGTGACCTCGGCGAACACCCGGAGCCCGGCGTCCTCGTCGGCCGGCGGTTCGCGATCGGACGCCACCGCCGAGAGATCGATGTCCTGCCGGAGCGAGACGATCTTCTGCTGCAGGGTCCGGATCAGTTCCAGTCCGGTGCGGTCGCCCACGTGGGCCAGCCGGGGGTACTCGTGCCCGCCGAAATTGCGTTGGCTGATCCGGCCGTCCGGCGTCCGGTCGAACAGCGCGCCGTAGGTCTCCAGTTCCCAGACCCGGTCCGGGGCCTCCTTGGCGTGCAGCTCGGCCATGCGCGGGTGGTTGAGGAACTTTCCGCCGCGCATGGTGTCACGGAAGTGCACCTGCCAGTTGTCGTGCGAATTGGCGTTGCCCATCGAGGCGGCGATGCCGCCCTCGGCCATCACCGTGTGCGCCTTGCCGAACAGCGACTTGCAGACGATCGCGGTGCGCAGGCCGGCCTCGCGGGCGGCGATCGCGGCGCGCAGACCGGCGCCACCGGCTCCGACGATGACCACGTCGTAGCGGTGTTCCTCGTGCTCGCTCACGAAACGGTGCCTCCGGGCGACTCTGACAGGGGTGGGGTGACAGGGGCGGGGTGACAGGGGAGGGTGAGAGGGGCGGGGTGACGGGGTCGGGAACGGGCTCAGAAGAAGCGCAGGTCGCCGAACGTGCCGCTGGCCAGTCCGACGATGTAGAGGTCGGTCAGCGCGAGCCAGATCAGCGAGGCCCAGGCCAGCTGCATGTGCTTGGCGTTGAGCCGGGAGATCTGCTGCCAGGCCTTGTACCGGATCGGGTGCTTGGAGAAATGCCGCAGCTTGCCGCCCATGATGTGCCGGCACGAATGGCAGGACAGCGTGTAGGCCCAGATCAGCCCGGCGTTGATCAGCAGGATCAGCGTGCCCAGGCCCATGTGACCCCACTCGCCGGCCGGGTTGCGGAACCCCAGGACGGCGTCGTACGTCAGGATCACCCCGAAGATCAGCGCCACGTACCAGAAGTAGCGGTGGGCGTTCTGCATGATCAGCGGGAACTGGGTCTCGCCGCTGTACCGGCGGTGCGGTTCGGCGACCGCGCAGGCCGGCGGCGACTGCCAGAACGAGCGGTAGTAGGCCTTGCGGTAGTAGTAGCAGGTCAGCCGGAAACCCAGCGGGAAGATCAGGATGAGCAGCGCGGGGGACAGCGGCCACCAGGAGATCGGTTGGCCGAAGTCGCTGGCCTCGGGCACGCAGGCGGTGCTCAGGCAGGGCGAGTAGAACGGCGAGAGGTAGGGCGCGGCGTAGTAGTTCACGGCCCAGAACGCGCGGACGGTGCCGTAGAGGACGAACAGGCTCAGCCCGAGGAAGGTCAGGAGCGGGACCCGGCGCCAGTTGTCCCGGCGCAGGGTGCGGGCGGGGATCCGGGCCCGCCCGGGGGTGTTGACCCCGCTCAACGGCTCTTCCCGTGATAGCCACCCACGCCTTCGTGGTCGGCGTCGTCACTCCACAGGGACTGGTCGTACGGCTCGTCGCTGACGGTGAACATGGTTGGCGCGCCGGCCGGCGCCCCGACGGCGACCGGGGTGCGCAGGGACTGCGCGTCGGCCGCGTCGAGCTTGAGCCGCTCCAGGTCGTTGCACAGCCGCGCGACGATCGGGATCTTGCCGTGGGCGTGCGACAGGACGGTGACCGCGGCGGCCAGCTCGTCGATGGAGCGTTGCAGGGATTGGAGCGCGGAATCGGTCATCGAATCTCCCGGACGGCGAGACGAGAGTGATGATCTTCACACTAGACCGGTCGGGATCGCCTGTCAGGTCGTGGTAGGCGTGGCGCATGGGATCTGGGTCCGGAACCGCCGGTGCACTGCTGCTCACCCCCGGGGCGGGGGCCGACCGGAACCAGCGGACCCTGGTCGCGATCGAGCA
>NZ_JBMDXT010000450.1:0-18646 GCF_048594475.1 Nakamurella sp.
TGTTCGCCGTTCTGGTCGAGGCCCCCGGGTGCCAGAGCGTGTACCGGCTCGGGGGGGGCCGGGTGGCCGCCACGCGGGCGCAGGACGGCCTGACCGCGCTCACCGCGGCGGCGCTGCGGGGCCGCCCGCCGTGCGAGATCCGGTCGACGCTCTGGTCGACCCTGTGGTCGATGCTCGCAGCCTCGCTGCGCCGCCTGCCCGAGCAGACCCTGGGCCGGCAGGCGCAGCTGATCGACCGGGCCCGGGCGGCCGACTGGTCGCCGGACGACCTGACCGTGGCCGCCATGGTGCACGCCGAGCGGGCCCGCCGGGCCGGCCGGCCGGACCCGGGTCTCGGCGCGCTGGCGCACACCGCCTGACCTCCCGCGCCGGGTCGCCGGGCACCCGGACCGGCGCCGGGCGGGGCCCGGCCGCCCACTAGCCTGCCTGTCTGACCCGAGCAGACGGCCGCGCCGATCACGAACTCCGCCCCGTCACCTTCACCCGAGGGTTCCAGCAGCACCCCGCGGGGTCGGTGCTGGTCGAGTTCGGCGGCACCAAGGTGCTCTGCGCGGCGTCGGTGACGACCGGAGTGCCCCGGTGGCGCAAGGGCTCCGGTCTGGGCTGGCTGACCGCCGAATACGCCATGCTGCCCTCGGCCACCCACGAGCGCAGCGACCGCGAGTCGGTCAAGGGCCGGGTCGGCGGACGCACCCACGAGATCTCCCGGCTGATCGGCCGCTCGCTGCGCGCCTGCCTGGATCTGCGGGCGCTGGGCGAGAACACGATCGCCGTCGACTGCGACGTGCTGCAGGCCGACGGCGGCACCCGCACGGCGGCCATCACCGGGGCCTACGTGGCCCTGGCCGACGCGGTCGGCTGGCGGCGCGAGCGCGGCCAGCTGGCCGACCCGCAACCGCTGTCCTGCCAGATCGCCGCGGTCTCGGTCGGCGTCGTCGGCGGGCGGGTCCGGCTGGACCTGCCGTACGAGGAGGACGCCCGGGCCGAGGTCGACATGAACGTGGTGGCCACCGACGTCGGCACGCTGGTCGAGGTCCTGGGCACCGCCGAAGGCGCGACGTTCGCCCGGTCGACCCTCGATGGGATGCTGGACTGCGCCCTGGCCGGCATCGCGACGCTGGCCCAGCTGCAGCGGGCGGCGCTGGCCGCACCCCTGGGCGGCTCGGCATGAGCGCGACGGTGGTGCTGGCCACCCGCAACGCCAAGAAGCTGGGCGAGCTGCGACGGATCCTGGGCGACCGGGTGCAGGTGCTGGGTCTGGCCGACGTCCCGGCCTTCGAGGAGCTGCCCGAGACCGGCGCGACGTTCGAGGAGAACGCCGCGGACAAGGCGCGGCAGGCCGCCCGGGAGACCGGGCGGCTGGCGCTGGCCGACGATTCCGGCCTCGCCGTGGACGCGCTCAACGGGATGCCCGGCGTGCTGTCGGCCCGCTGGTCGGGCCGGCACGGCGACGACCCGGCCAACACCGCGCTGCTGCTCGGTCAGCTGTCCGACGTGCCCGACGAGCGGCGCGGTGCGGCCTTCGTCTGCGCGCTCGCGGTCGCCGACCCGGACGGTGCGGTGCAGGTGCTGCGCGGCGAGTGGCGCGGCCGGATCGGGCGGGCGCCGGCCGGGACCAACGGCTTCGGGTACGACCCGGTGTTCATCCCGGTGGAGAGCGACGAGGCCGGGGACGGCCGGTCCTCGGCACAGCTGAGCCCGGCCGAGAAGGACGCGCTGTCCCATCGCGGCCGGGCTCTACGGCTGATGCTGCCGGTCCTGCAGGAGCTGCTGGACCGGGCGTGACCTGAGATCAGGCCAGGGGGCGGCGCCGGCCGATGGCGCGGGCGATGACGACCGCGAAGCTGGCGCCGAGCATCATCAGGCCCAGGACCAGCAGCCAGCCGGTGATGCCCCAGACGACCATCTCGGGCCGGGCGAAGAGCTGGTCGATGAAGCTGGCGACCCGGTCGGCACCGTCGTACCAGGCCAGCGACCAGATGCCGGCGGCGGTCAGCACCGCACCCGGGATCAGCGTGGCCCACGGCGACCAGCCGTTGAGCAGCACCGCGACGAAGATCAGCGCGGCGCCGACCGAGGTCCAGGTGATGTCCCAGCCGGAGGGCTGCCCGCCGCCGTTGAGCATGGCCTGGAAGATGCCCATGCCGAACTCGCCGATCAGGTAGAGGCCGGTACCCACGAGCAGCGTGCCCAGGATGGCGCTGAACAGGCCGGCCACCGCGCGCTGCTTGGTCTGCCGGCCGGACGGCCGCCGCTCCTCGCGCTCCTGGGCGCCCGGCGCCGGGACGTAGGTCGGGCTCGCCGTGTCCGACGCCCCGTAGCTCGACGGGTAGGCACTCACCGAGGACTCCGAGTCCAGCGGCTCGTACGGGCTGCCGCTCCAGGCCGAACCGGACCCCTTGGCGGCACCGTACGGGCTGTCGGGGGAGTCGTCGGAGAACGGGGACGCCGACGAGTACCCGGAGGAGACGGTCGTCACCCCGCCGCCGTGGTCGGAACTGCTGTCACCTGCATCGGACGTGGTGCTTTCCGGTCCGCTCATGTCGATTTCGCCCCTCTGGTCGAGCAACTGGCTTCGCCTGCCGGCGATCCATATCGTCCTTGTTCCCCGGGCGCGGGTGTGGTAGCTCGGACCGCGTGTTGTCGATTCGGGAGTGAACCGGGTGAAACGGTGGGGCCGGTGGGACTCGAACCCACACTGGCACGGACCTAAACCGTGTGCCTCTGCCAATTGGGCTACGGCCCCGCGACCTCCACCCGGCGTCTCAGCTTGCCAGACCCAGTTCCTTCAGGACGCGGGCGACGTGCCCGGTGGCCTTGACGTTGCGCCAGGCCTGTTCGATGCGCCCGTCGGCGCCAACCACGAAGGTCGACCGGATGACGCCCTGCACCGTCCTGCCGTACTGCTTCTTCTCCCCGAACGCGCCGTAGGCGGTCATCACCGCGCGGTCGGCGTCGGACAGCAGGACGATGGACAGGTCCTCCTTGTCCCGGAACCGGGCCAGTTTCTCGGGCTTGTCGGGCGAGATGCCCAGCACGGTGTAGCCGCCGCCGTCGAACGAGCCGCGGGCACTGGTGAAATCGCACGCCTCGGTGGTGCAGCCCGGCGTCATGGCCGCCGGGTAGAAGTAGACAATCACCGGACGGCCGGCGAAGTCGCTCAGCGAGACGGGGGTGCCGTCGGCGTCGGGAAGGGTGAAGGCGGGCGCTTCGTCGCCCACTCCGGGTGCGGTGGTGGCCATGCGGCTAGGGTAAACACCCGCGGGACCGGTGTCGGTCCGGGCCCGCGGCCGGGCTGGGTGCCCGGTGGCACCGGCCGGAGGGCCGGACGGGTGACCGGCCGACTTCGAGGCAGGAACGGGAGGCGCCGTGGTGCGCGACGCGGAGACCATCCAGGCGGAAATCGAACGCGCACGGGACTCCCTGGCGGCCGCGGTCGACGAGCTGACCACGCGGGCCAACCCCAAGCGGGTGGTCGACCAGGGTCGGCAGACCCTGTCGGCCACGCTGGCCGAGCCGAAGGTGAAGTACTCGCTGATCGCCGTGGGTGCGCTGGTCGGCCTGGTCGTGCTGCGCCGCCTGTTCCGCTGAGGCGGGCGTCCGGCGTGCTTCACGCCGGGCGCACGGGTCCGCTCGATATCCTGGAATGCGGCCGTGACGGATCGGCTGCCGTGGCGGGGGCCGGTGGTCCCCACCCGTGGAATTCCGGGAGTGGACGAGATTTGACCAGGTTGAAACCTGCACGCCGCAGGTCGATCGCTGCCCTGCTGCTGGCCCTGGTGGGCCTGCTGGTGGTGGCCGGGTGCAGCAGTGGATCGCTGGGCGCCGAGACGGTCACCTCGACCGCCGGCGCGACCGGCGGGGTCACCGGCAGCGACGGTTCGTCCGGTGCGGCCAGTTCGGCCCCGAGCACCACCCGCGAGGTGCCGCCGGTGGCCACCGTGGCCGCCACCCCGGCCTTCGGCACCGACGGTCTGTCCCCGGTCGAGCCGCTCACCTTCACCGTCGCCAAGGGCACCATCGATTCGGTCCAGATGACCAATCCGGACGGCAAGGTCGTCGAGCAGACCATCTCGCCGGACAAGAAGACCTGGACGGTCGCCGAGCCGCTCGGATTCGGCAAGACCTACACCGTGACCGGCACCGCCACCGGCGAGGACGGCAAGCAGGTCCCGATCCAGGGCAGCTGGACCACGGTCGGCGAGGACACCAAGACCCGCAACACGATCAGCCCGAGCGACAACGCCGAGGTGGGCGTCGCGGTGCCGGTCAGCGTCAGCTTCGGCGCCGAGCCGCAGGACCGGGAGGCCGTGGCCAAGCGGATCTCGATCACCACCACCCCCCAGGTGGAGGGCGCCTGGGCCTGGATCAAACACGACGACGGCCGCTGGGCGCTCGACTTCCGGCCCAAGGAGTACTGGCCGTCCGGCACCCAGGTGCACGTCGACGCCAAGCTCTACGGCGTCAAGCTCGACGACACCTCCTACGGCGCGGCCGACATCACCAGCGACTTCACCATCGGCCGCAACCAGGTCGTCGTCGCCGACGTGAACTCCCACGAGCTGGTGGTCAAGCGCGATGGCCAGGTCGTGGCCAGCTACCCCGCCTCCTACGGCCGGGGCGGCGACAACGGCGATCCCAACCTGGTCACCCGGTCCGGGACCCACGTGGTGATGTCCAAGGACGCCGAGTACCTGATGAACAACCCGCGCTACGGCTACACCAACACCCTGGAGAAGTGGGCGGTGCGGATCAGCAACAACGGCGAGTTCATCCACGCCAACCCGGCCAGCGCCAGCGCGCAGGGCTCGTCCAACGTCACCCACGGCTGCGCCAACCTGTCGCTGGCCGACGCCGAGGCCTACTTCAACTCCGCGTTCATCGGGGACCCGGTGGAGGTCTCGGGCACCGACATCCAGCTCAGCTCCATGGACGGGGACGTCTACACCTGGGCCATGAGCTGGGACGACTGGAAGGCCATGTCGGTCCCGGTGGGCTCTGCCTGATCGCCGCCTGATCCCTGCCTGATCGCTGCCTGATCGCTGCCCGGTCGCCGTCACCGGTCACAATGCCCGGGTGAGCGAAGTGCGGGTGGTCGGGGCTACGATCGTCGCCGATTCGGCGCGGGTGCTGCGGGACGCCGAGATCGGGTGGTCGGCGGCGACGGGCCGGGTGTCCTATCTGGGTCCGGTGCGCGGCCCGGCCCGGCCCGGTGACCTCGCCGGGGCCGGTCGGGTGGTGGTGCCCGGGCTGGTCAACGCGCACACCCACGCCGGGATGTCCCTGCTGCGCGGCTACAGCGACGACGAGCCGCTGGACGCCTGGCTCGGGCACATCCGCGCCTTCGAGGTGCGGATGACCCGCGACGACATCCGGGCCGGCCTGCTGCTGTCGATGGCCGAGATGATCCGGTCGGGCACGGTCGCCTTCGCCGACATGTACCTGTGGGACGCCGGCCTGCTGGCCGACGTGCGCGAGGCCGGCCTGCGGGTGCTCGCCGCCACCGCGGTGTTCGGCTACGAGGCCGTCGCCTACCCGGCCGCGACCCCGGAGACCGGCGCCCGGGTGTTGGACCGGACGCCCGCGCTGGCCGCCGAGTTCGCCGGCGACGAGCTGGTCCAGGTCGCCTTCGGCCCGCACGCCCCCTACACCTGCGGACCCGAGCTGATGGCCGACGTCGCCCGGCGGGCCGCGGCGCACGACCTGCCGGTCCACATCCACCTGGCCGAGACGGCGGGGGAGGTGCAGGAGAGCCTGGAGCGGAACGGGTGCTCGCCGATCGCCCTGGCGCACCGGGCCGGCCTGGACGCCGGCCGGCTGCACGTGGCCCACGCGGTGCACCCGCACGGTGACGAGGATCTGGCGCTGCTCGCCGGTGCCGCCGTCACCGTCGCGCACTGCCCGGTGTCCAACCTCAAGCTCGGCGCCGGCGTCGCGCCCGTCCCCGACTTCCTGGCCCGCGGCGTGACGACCGGCCTGGGCACCGACTCGATGGCGTCCAACAACAGTGCCGACCTGTTCGAGGAGATCAAGACCGCGGCGCTGGTCGCCCGGGGCGTGCGCCGCGACCCGACCGCGGTCCTGGCCGCCGACGCGCTGGCCATGGCGACCCGGGGCGGGGCGCGGGCGTTCGGCGATCGGCTGACCGGCCGCCTCGAGGTCGGCGAGCCGGCCGACCTCGTGCTGCTCGACGTCACCGCCCCGCACGCCACCCCGATGCCCGACCCGGTGGCCCACCTGGGCTACGCGACGCGCGGGGCCGACGTCACCGACGTGGTCGTCGCCGGCCGGCGGCTGCTCGCCGGCGGCCGGCTCACCACCCTCGACGAGGACGCCATCCGCGCCGATGCCGCGGCCCGCGTCGCGCGGATCGCCGCCGAGCTGCCCGTCCGGGGCCGGGCGACTCGAAAGGTCCAGGACGGCACCACGCTCGGTTGAGATTCGATAACGATCCCCTGCATCATCCGGGCCGGGAAATGCTGAGTTAACCGAGCGCGTCCACAGCCGAAACACAGGGCTCCTACGGTCGCTCCGTGATCCCCGGTCCGGCCGGGGTGATCCGGGTTCCTGGCGGCGCTCACCCCTGGCCGCGGAACCCCCGGGTACCCGCCCACCTCGCATCGCACCTGACGTCCCGGTAGTGAACCGCAGTCCGCACACCCGGCCCGCCGCCGTGCTCGGGGATCCCTGCGTGCGTTCGCCCGGCCCAGTGAAAGGGCTCCGCATGTCCCGTCCGCTCTTCCGTTCGACGCTGCGCCGCACGCGTGGACCCGCCGTGGCGGTCGCCGCGCTGCTCGCGCTGACCGCCTGCGGTTCCCGGGTCGACTCGGCGTCCACCACCTCGGCCGCGGCCGGTGCGTCGGGTTCGGCCGCCGCCGGCGCCGCGGCCGCCAGCTGCGTCGACACCTCCGGCGACAGCGTCAAGATCGGCTTCCTGAACTCGCTGTCGGGCACCATGGCGATCAGCGAGAAGACCGTGCACGACTCGCTGCAGATGGCCGCCGACGAGATCAACGCGGCCGGCGGCGTCAACGGCAAGACCCTGGACGTGATCACCGAGGACGGCGCGTCCGAGCCGACGGTGTTCGCCGAGAAGGCCGAGAAGCTCATCAAGAGCGACTGTGTCGCGGCGGTCTTCGGCGGGTGGACGTCGGCCTCGCGCAAGGCCATGCTGCCGGTGTTCGAGGGCAACAACTCGCTGTTGTTCTACCCGGTCCAGTACGAGGGGCTGGAGGCCAGCAAGAACATCTTCTACACCGGGGCCACCACCAACCAGCAGATCGTCCCCGCCCTGGACTATCTCAAGGAGCAGGGCGTGACCAGCCTGTTCCTGGTCGGCAGCGACTACGTCTTCCCGCGCACCGCCAACAAGATCATCAAGGCGTACGCGGCGGCCAACGGCATCGAGATCAAGGGCGAGGAGTACACCCCGCTCGGCGACACCGAGTTCTCCACCATCGTCAACAAGGTGCAGGCCTCGGGCGCGGACGCGGTGTTCAACACGCTCAACGGCGACTCCAACGTCGCGTTCTTCAAGCAGTACAAGAACGTCGGCCTGTCGCCGGAGACGATGCCGGTGGTGAGCGTCTCGATCGCCGAGGAGGAGGTCGGCGGTATCGGCCTGGACAACGTGGTCGGACAGTTGGCCGCCTGGAACTATTTCCAGACGATCGACACCCCGGTGAACAAGAAGTTCGTCGAGGACTTCAAGGCCAAGTACGGCCAGGACCGGGTCACCTCCGATCCGATGGAGGCGGCCTACACCTCGCTGTACCTGTGGAAGCTGATGGCCGAGAAGGCCAAGGCGTTCGACACCGCCTCGATCCAGGCGGCCGCCGACGGCACGACGTTCGAGGCGCCCGAGGGCACCGTGGTGGTGGACGGCGAGAACCACCACATCAGCAAGACCGCGCTGATCGGCAAGATCGGCCCGGACGGCCTGCTCTACACCGAGTGGAGCTCGGGCCAGCCGATCGAGCCCGATCCGTTCCTCACCGGCTACCCGTGGGCCGCGGGGCTGGCCACCGGCTGAGTCCGCCCCCCACCGCCGGTCGCGCCCCCCCAGCGGCGCGGCCGGCGGTCGCCGGGATCCACCAGTCGAGAGACAGGACGGCATGGAGACTTTCGTTTCACAGGTGTTCGCGGGTCTGAGCGTCGGCTCGATCCTGCTGCTCATCGCGCTCGGCCTGGTGCTGACCTTCGGCCAGATGGGCGTCATCAACATGGCCCAGGGCGAGTTCATCATGGCCGGCGCCTACACCGCCTACCTGATGCAGTTCGTCTTCTCCTCGCCCGGGGTGTCGCTGCTGGTCGCGCTGCCGGTCGGCTTCCTGGTCGCCGGGCTGATGGGCGTCGTCCTGGAGGCCACCCTGCTGCGCCGGATGTACGACCGGCCCCTGGACACCCTGCTGGTCACCTGGGGTGTCGCGCTGATCCTGCAGCAGGCGGCCCGCGACATCTTCGGCGCGCCGAACGTCGACGTGCCCGCCCCGAGCTGGTTGAAGGGTTCGGTCGAGCTGTTCGGCGTCAACCTGCCGATCTCCCGCATCTTCATCCTGCTGCTCTCGCTGGTCGCGGTCGCCGCGCTGACCATGGTGCTGACCATGACCTCGCTCGGCCGGCGGATCCGGGCCACCGTCCAGAACCGCCAACTGGCCGAGACGTCGGGCATCTCGACCCGCCGGACCGACCGGACGACGTTCTTCATCGGCTCCGGGCTGGCCGGCATCGCCGGGGTGGCCCTGAGCCAGATCGGTTCCATCGGACCGACTCTGGGCACCAACTACGTCATCGACGCCTTCCTGGTGGTGGTCGTCGGCGGCATCGGGCAGATCAAGGGCGCGGTGATCGCGGCGTTCGCGCTCGGGCTCCTGCGGTCCGGGTTCGAGTTCTGGACCTCCGCCAGCATCGCCAAGGTGCTGGTGTTCGTCGCGATCGTGATCTTCCTGCAGATCCGGCCGCAGGGCATCGTCAACGTGCGGACCAGGAGCCTGGCATGACGGCCGTGTACCGGCGTTTCGGGGTGTGGATCGGGCTGGCGATCGGGGCCGGGCTGCTGTTCGGCGTCGCCCCGGCCGTGCTGTCGGACTTCCGGCTGAACCTGCTCGGCAAGTACCTGTGCTTCGCCATCATCGCCGTCGGCATCGGGCTGGCCTGGGGGCGGGGCGGCATGCTGACCCTGGGCCAGGGTGTGTTCTTCGGTCTCGGCGGCTACGTGATGGCCATGCACATGAAGCTGGACGACGCAGGCGCGTCCGGCGTCCCGGACTTCATGCAGCTGTACGGGTCCGGCGAGGTGCCGGGGTGGTGGGAGCCGTTCCGCAGCGACATCGTCACGCTCATCGGCATCGTCGCCATCCCGGGCGCTCTCGCGCTGGTCCTGGGCCTGGCCACGTTCAAGCGCAAGGTGCGCGGCGCCTACTTCGCCATCCTGTCCCAGGCGCTGGCCGCGGCGTTCGCCATCCTGCTCATCGGCAACCAGGCCACCACCGGAGGAACCAACGGCCTCAACGGGTTCCGCTCGTTCTTCGGCTTCGACCTGACCGACCCGGCCAACAAGCGCATGGTGTACTTCATCACCGCCGGGGTGCTGCTGGCGATGGTGCTGATCGCCCGCCAGCTGTACGTCAGCCGCTACGGCGAGCTGCTGGTGGCCTGCCGGGACAGCGAGGAACGCGTCCGCTTCCTCGGGTACGACCCGGCCAACGTCAAGACCGTCGCCTACGTGGTCGCCGCGGTCATGGCCGGCATCGCCGGCGCCCTGTTCACGGTCATCGTCGGCATTATCTCGCCCGCCGACGTCGGCATCGTGCCGTCGATCTCGATGCTGATCGGGGTGGCCATCGGCGGCCGCACCACCCTGCTCGGTCCGGTGCTCGGCACCGTCGCGATCGCCTGGATGGAGACCAGCCTGTCCGAGTCGTTCCCGTCGTTCTGGATCTACTTCCAGGGCGCGGTCTTCATGCTCGTCGTGGCGTTCCTGCCCGGCGGTCTGGCCTCGCTGGGCTCGGTGGTCGGCCGGCTGCGGCGGCCGTCACGCCCGGCCGGCCCGCCGGCCGATCCGGCCGGCGCCGACCGCCCCGACATGGTGAAGGGTTCGGCCTGACGTGTCCGACTACCTGGAGATCAGCAAGCTGCGCGTCGCGTTCGACGGGTTCGTGGCCGTCGACGAGGTCGACCTGACGGTCCTCAAGGGCGACCTGCGCTTCCTCATCGGGCCGAACGGGGCCGGCAAGACCACCTTGATCGACGCGGTGAGCGGGCTGGTGCCGTCCACCGGGTACATCGAGTTCGCCGGGCAGCAGCTGTCCGGACGCAAGGTGCACACCATCGCCAAGCTCGGCGTCGGCCGCACCTTCCAGACCGCGACGGTGTTCGAGAAGCTCACCGTGCTGCAGAATCTGGACATCGCGGCGGGGGCGTCCCGCAGGAAGCTCTCGTTGCTGCGCCGGCGTCACGGTGTGCCGGCGCAGGTGCACGAGGTGCTCGAGACCATCTCGCTGACCGAGCTGGCCGACGTGCCCGCCGGGATCCTGGCCCACGGTCAGAAGCAGTGGCTGGAGATCGGCATGCTGCTCGTGCAGAACGCGCAACTGCTCATGCTCGACGAACCGGTGGCCGGCATGAGCGCCGAGGAGCGGGACGAGACCGGCCGGCTGCTGCAGCGCATCGCGCAGGACCGCACGGTCGTGATCGTGGAGCACGACATGGATTTCATGCGCTCCTTCGCCAAGTCGGTGACGGTGCTGGCCGCCGGCAAGGTCCTCTCCGAGGGCACGGTGGCCCAGGTGCAGGCCGACCCCAAGGTCCAGGAGGTGTATCTGGGCACCGCCGGCCACGCCCTGGCCGCCGGCGCGAACGCGGTGGAGGCCATCGCGGCGCAGGCCGAGCAGGTCGCGCACGAGGTCGAGCTCGCGGATCAGGGACAGCCGGCCGACCAGGTTCAGGAGGCGAGTTCATGACCGGCACCACGGACGGCGAGATGATCCTGGAGCTGACCGACCTGCACGTCGGGTACGGCCGGACGGACGTCATCCACGGGGTGTCGGTCCAGGTGCCACCGGACGGGGTGGTCGCCGTGATGGGCCACAACGGCGCCGGCAAGACGACGCTGCTGCGCGCCGCGGTCGGCCTGCTCAAGCCGCGGTCGGGCCGGATCCGCTTCCGCGGCGAGGACGTGACCGCGCTGGCCCCCAACCAGCGGGTCGCCCGCGGGCTGGCCTACGTCCCGCAGGGGCAGCAGTCGTTCGGCCAGCTCACCACGCAGGAGAACCTGCAGCTGGTGGCCGACGGCCGGCGCCGGGGCAAGGAGCTGATGGCCGAGGCGCTCGACCTGTTCCCGGCGCTCACCGGCCTGCTCGACCGCAAGGCCGGGCTGCTCTCCGGCGGCCAGCGGCAGCAACTGGCCATCGCCCGGGCCCTGATCACCGAGCCGACGATGCTCATCCTGGACGAGCCGACCGAGGGCTTCCAGCCCTCGGTCGTCGCCGAGATCGAGCAGACCATCATGGATCTCACCGCCCGCGGGGGCCTGTCCGTGCTGCTGGTCGAGCAGCACGTCGGCTTCGCCCTCGGGGCGGCGGCGCACTACTACGTGCTGGCCTCCGGCCGGGTCACCTCGGCCGGCGCGGGCGGCGGGGCCGCCGTGCCGCAGGTGCTGGCCGCGATGACGATCTGACCGGCGGGCGGGCCGGCCCCTACAGGGCCGGCCTGACCAGCGACGAGGCGTGGTCCTTGACGTACTTGAACTCCTCGCGCGGCGGCCGGACGTAGCTGGTGACCGGCGGCCGTTCCGGGATGGTGACCGGCTCCGGCTCGATGTGCTCGTACGGCACGTGCTCGAGGATGTGCGCGATGACGTTGATCCGCGAGCGCTTCTTGTCCTCGCTCTCCACGGTGTACCAGGGCGCCTCGGGAATGTCGGTGTGGATGAACATCTCGTCCTTGGCCCGGGAGTAGTCCTCCCACCGGCTGATCGACTGGACGTCCATCGGGGACAGCTTCCACCGGCGCATCGGGTCGGTGAGCCGGGAGTGGAAGCGCCGTTCCTGCTCGACGTCGGACACCGAGAACCAGAACTTGAAGAGCAGGATGCCGTCCTCGACCAGCAGTCGCTCGAAGATCGGCGCCTGGTGCAGGAAGCGGCGGTACTCGTCGGTGGTACAGAACCCCATCACCCGCTCGACACCGGCCCGGTTGTACCAGGAGCGGTCCATCAGCACGATCTCGCCGGCCGCCGGCAGGTGCTCGATGTAGCGCTGGAAGTACCACTGGGTGCGCTGCCGTTCGGTCGGGGCCGGCAGCGCCACGATGCGGGCCGTGCGCGGGTTGAGGAACTCGGTGATCCGCTTGATGGCCGACCCCTTGCCCGCGGCGTCCCGGCCCTCGAAGATGGCGACGATGCGGGTGCCGGACTCCTTCACCCACTGCTGCATGGTGACCAGTTCGGTCTGCAGCCGCCGGAGTTCGGCCTCGTACGCCGACTTCTTGATCTTCGGCGGGCGGTCGGGATCGACGATCTTGCTCTTCTTGTCACCCACGGCGGCCGCTCCTCGACATGGCTGGGACGGCGCGGCCGTCGCCGCGCCGCCTCAGCTTGTCATGCCCGCTGTGCGCCCGCTGCGCCGGTCCGGGCGGTTTCGCCCGATCGTGACCCGGTGCCCGCGTCGATCTTCGGATGCCGCGCCCAGAAGAAGCAGAAGATGCCGAAACAGGCCAGGCCGAGGGCGACGACGGTCAGCAGGATCGAGCCGAGCGGCGCCGAGTTGATCGTCCGCAGGGCGTCGTCGAGGCCGCCGGCCTTGCTCGGGTCGTAGGTGATCGCCGCCCAGCCGAACAGGCCGCCGACCACGGCCATGGCCACGCCCTTGCTGATGTAGCCGACCTGGCCGAGTCGACGCACGCCGGAGGTCAGGCCGCCCGAGAAGTCCTCGGTGAACTTCTCCTTGACGCCCTTGATCACCTGGCGGACCGCCAGGACGATGACGACCACGCCGACGGCGCCGACCAGCACGCGGCCGAAGGGCAGCGCCAGCAGCCGCGCCGTCCAGCCCTCCTGCTTCTGGTCGCCCGACTGGGACGATCCCTGCAGGGCGGCGATCGCGGCGACGGCGATGGCCGCATAGGTGATCGCCCGGCCGGCCGAGCCCAGCCGCTTGCGGATCCGCTTGGACCCGGCCGGCCTGTCCCGATGGCCCCAGGCGGCCTCGGCGGCCTGCCAGGCGGTCATCGCGAAGAGCCCGACGACGGTCAGCCAGAGCACCGCCACCCCGATCGGGTTCCGGGCCAGTTCGGCCAGCGCGCCCTGCTGCGACGCCTCCTGCGACCCGCCTCCGCCGCCCCAGGCGACCTGGGCGGCGATCCAGCCGACCAGGATGTGCACGATGCCGTAGGTGATCAGGCCGACGGTGACCAGGACCCGGAACGGCGTGCTGGCGACGGCCTGCCCGCCGGCGCGCTCGGCCCCGTCCTTGGCCGAGCGGGCGGCGCCGGCGGCGGTCACGACCGGTCCTCGTCGGGTTCCAGCGCGTCCGGCTTGTGGACCGCGGTCCGCCCGGACTTGTCGCTGCGCACCAGGTACTGCGGGTCGTCGGCGGACGCCCGGACGGTCCGGCCGGCGGCCTCCGTGTCCTTCGTGATCTTCTTCTCGACCGTGCCGTGGGTGGTCGTGCCGTGGGTGCGCCAGGAGACGTCGTCACCCGCCTTGAAGTCGTCCTCGCTCCTGCTCACGGATCCGCCCTTCGTGGTCTGCCGCAGACCTGACTTCCGGTCCGGTCGGTCGTGCGCCGCTTGTTCCCGGTCACCCGGCCGGTCAATCGCCACTCTTCGCCGCGCATCGTCCGGGACCGGGTGGATCGGCGCGCACGGGTGGGCCAGGCTGGACCGATGTCCCCGGTCACCCTCCCCGCCGCCACCCGCGCGTCGCTCGGCCGCGACCGCCAGTCGCAGATCTACACCGGCGCCCTGTTCGGCCGGCGGCCCGCGGTGCCGACCGCGTGGGCCGAACTCGACCGCCGGGCCCGCCGCCGGATGTCCGCCGGGGCCTACGGCTACGTGGCCGGTGGCGCGGGCTCGGAATCGACGATGGACGCCGACCGGGCGGCTTTCCGGCGCTGGCGCCTGGTCCCGCGCATGCTGCGGGACGTCTCGGTCCGGGACACCTCGATCGAGCTGTTCGGCCGCCGGCTCCCGTCGCCGCTGTTGCTGGCCCCGATCGGGGCGCTGGGCATCGTGCGGCGGGACGGCGACCTGGCGGTGGCCCGGGCGGCCGCCGGGCACGGGGTCCCGATGATCTTCTCCAACCAGGCCTCGGTCCCGATGGAGCAGTGCGCGGCCGCGATGGGCGACGCACCGCGCTGGTTCCAGCTGTACTGGTCGACCTCCGACGAGCTGGTCGCCAGCCTGGTCGGCCGGGCCGAGCGGTCCGGCTGCTCGGCGATCGTGGTCACCCTGGACACGACGATGCTCGGCTGGCGGCCGCGCGACCTGGACCGGGGCTACCTGCCCTTCGCGCGGGGAGACGGGCTGGCCCAGTACACCTCGGACCCGGTGTTCCGCCGGCTGGCCGCGGCGGCGCCGGCCGGCTCCGGGCCCGCCGGCCGGCCCCGGTTGCCGGAACTGCCGGCGGCGGTGCGGTCGGTGGCCCGGATGGTCGCCGCCACCCGCCGCTCGCCGGGTCCGGCGCGGGCGCTGGTGCACACGTTCCTGCAGACGTACTCCCGACCGTCCCTGACCTGGTCCGATCTGGCGACCCTCCGGGCGCTGACGTCGCTGCCGATCGTGCTCAAGGGCATCCAGCGCGGCGACGACGCCCGGCGCGCGGTGGACGCCGGCGTCGACGGGATCATCGTCTCCACCCACGGCGGCCGGCAGGTCGCCGGGGCGCGCGGCGCGCTGGACGGGCTGCCCGAGGTGGTCGCCGCGGTCGACGGGGCGATGCCGGTGCTGCTCGACTCCGGGGTGCGGGGCGGTGCCGACACGCTCATCGCGGTGGCCCTGGGTGCGCGGGCGGTGTGCGTCGGCCGGCCCTACGCGCTGGCGCTCGGCCTGGCCGGTGGCCGGGGCGTGGCGGAGCACCTGGCGAACCTGATGGCCGAGTTCGACCTGACCCTGGGCCTGTGCGGTTACCGGTCGGTCGCCGAGCTGGACCCGTCGGCGGTGGAGCGTGTGCCCGGTCCGGTCTGACCGGCCGGACGGCGGGCCGCGTCGTCGATCTGGACCCGATAGCCGGCGTGGAGGGCGGCGACCGTGGCCGGCGGGGTGAGCACCCGGGCCCGGCCGCGGATGGGCCGGGGCTCGGCCCGGCCGTAACCGGCGGGTGTCCATGCGATCAGGCGGTCGCCGAGCACCAGCCAGGGTCCGTCCGGGCGGCCGTCGGGGTCGCCGGCCCGTCCGACGAACGTGCCGTCCGGCAGCCCCGCCCAGGGCCGGTCGTGCCAGCGGCGCCGGCAGGTCCGGGGGATGCGCCGCTGCTCGTCGAGCACCCGGTCGAGCTCGGGGGCGTGCCGGGTCCCGGCGGCCGTCAGGAACGAGCGGAACGCCGCCCGGCGGCATTGCGCGCACGGCCGGTGCCCGGCGGCGAGGGCGACGGCCTCGTCGAGGAAGAACAGCGGCGTGTAGTGGCCGGGGGACCACTGCGGGATGCGGCGGTCGCCGAACCGGAGCCGGCAGATGATCCAGGCGATCCCGGCGTGGGAACGCACGATGCGCGCGCCCGCCCCCTCGTCGCGGTGCAGGATGCCGCGGTTCCCGGTCCACGCCCCGCGCAGCTCGACGGCCACGATCTCGCCGGTCGGGGTGACGCGGTTGCGGCGCGGCTCGGCGGTGCGCATGCCCCCATGCTGCGTCACCCGGCGGTCCCTTGCGGTCCGGACGCGGTCGTGCCACCCTGGCCAATAACTCCACATGTGTGGAATTAATGGGGAGGTCGGCGATGACCGTCAGTCCGTCCGTCGTGTCCGAGCTGTCCGAGCTGTCGGGCGCCGATCTGCCCCTGGTCGGCGGGAAGGCGGCGAACCTCGGCGCGCTGATGGCCGCCGGCTTCCCGGTGCCGGACGGGTTCTGCGTCGGCACGGCCGCGTACCGGGCGGCGACCGCCGGCCGGCTTCCGGGCGATTCCCTCGACGCCCCGATCGACGCCCCGATAGACGCCCCGATCGACGCCCCGATCGACGCCGCCGCCGTCCGGGCGGCGGTGCTGGCCGCCCCGATCCCGGACGAGGTGGCCAAGGCCGTCCGGGAGCGGTACGCCCGGCTGGGCCCCGACGTGCCGGTGGCGGTGCGCTCGTCGGCCACCGCGGAGGACCTGCCCGACGCCAGCTTCGCCGGGCAGCAGGACACCTATCTCGGCGTCGTCGGGGCCGACGCCGTGCTCGACGCGGTCCGGCGCTGCTGGGCGTCGCTCTGGACCGATCGGGCCGTCGCCTACCGGGCGATGCACCTCCCGGGGACCGGTGGTGCTGACGGCGGCGGTGACGGGCTCGCGCTGGCCGTCGTGGTGCAGCGGATGGTCGACGCCCGGGCGGCCGGCGTGCTGTTCACCGCGGATCCGGTCACCGGACGGCGGCGACAAGCGGTCATCGACGCCGCGCCCGGGCTCGGTGAGGCGGTCGTCTCGGGCACGGTCGACCCCGATCACGTGGTGGTCGACACCGCCACCGGCCGCATCCTGCGGCGGACCGCCGGCGGGTCCGGCCCGTTCTGCCTGACCGACGGCGAGGTCCGGCGGCTGGCCGCGCTGGGTGATCGGGTGGAGGCGGCCTTCGGGGCGCCGCAGGACATCGAGTGGGCGGTCGACCCGGCCGGCACCATCTGGCTCACCCAGTCCCGGCCGATCACCACCCTCTTCCCGGTCCCGGTGCGCTCGACCCCGGCGCCGCCCGGACCGGTCCGGGTGTTCTTCTGCGTCACATTGGCGCAGGGCCTGCACCGTCCGATCACCCCGATGGGCCAGGCCGCGTTCCGGGTGATCGGGGGTCGCTTCCCGACCCTGGCCGGCTTCCCGCCGGCGTCGATCACCGCCGGACCGGGCGGATTCTCGGTGGCCGCGGAGCGGGTGTTCGCCGACATCACGCCGGCCGTGCGCTCCCGGATCGGCCGGGTGCTGGCCGCCCGCGGGCTCGACGTCATGGAGGCCCGGTCGGCGGTCGTGCTGCGCAGGCTGTTCGACGACCCACGCCTGTCGGTGACGCCGGGATCCGGCCGCATCGGGCTCCGCGCCGCGCTCCGGGTGGTGGCGGCGGTCCGCGTCCCGGTCGGGGTCGTGCGGGCGGCGCTCCGGCCGTCCGCGGCCGTGCGGTCGGCGCGGCGCGCGGTCGAGCGGATCGAACGCGCTCCGCTGCCCCCGCCGGGCGCACCGGTCGCGGAACGGGTCGACGCCGCGGTCGGGTTGCTCGCGCGGTCGTTCCCCGCGGCCCCGCGGATCCTGCCGTCGGCCCTGGTCGGCTTCGCCGGCCTGGGCCTGGCCTGGCGCCTGCTCCGGGGGCACGTCACCGCGACCGAGGCGGAGACGGTGCTGCGCGGCGTGCCGCACAACGTGACCACCGAGATGGATCTGGCCCTCTGGGATCTCGCCGAGTGGATCCGCGCCGACCGGCCGGCCGCGGCGGTGCTCGCGGCGACCGGGCCGGGTGAGCTGGCGGCCCGCTACCGGTCCGGCGAGCTGCCGGCGGTGCTGCAGCGGGGAATGGCCGGCTTCCTCGCCCGGTACGGGCGACGGGCGGTGGCCGAGATCGACCTCGGCATGCCGCGCTGGTCGGACGATCCGGCGCACCTGTTCGGCGTGCTGGCCGGGTACCTGCGGCTCGAGCCCGGGTCCGGCGGGGACGCCGTCACCCCGGACCGGCGGTTCGCCCAGGGGGCCCGGGAGGGCGAGGCGATGGTCCGCGAGCTCGTCGCGCGGGCCCGCCGGCGCGGACGGCTGCGCGGTGCCCTGGTCTCGGTGGGTCTGCGCCGGGCCCGGGCCCTGGTCGGGCTCCGGGAGATGCCCAAGTTCGTCATGATCACCGCGGTGGCCCGCGCCCGCGAGGTGCTGGCCGGCGTCGGCGCCGAGCTGGCCGCGACCGGCACCCTGGCGACGGCGGACGACGTGTTCTTCCTCGATTTCGACGAGGTGGTCATGGCCGCCGGCGGCCGCGATCTGCGGGCGAGCGTCGCCGAGCGGCGGTCCCGGTACCGGCAGGAGTTGGGCCGGCGGCACGTGCCCCGGGTGGTGCTGTCCGACGGCACCGAGCCCGAGGCGGTGGCCGGGCCCGCCGTCGCGCGGGAAGCCGGCACCCTGCTCGGGTCGCCCGCCTCGGCCGGGACGGTGACCGGAACGGCGCGGGTGGTGCTCGATCCGGTCGGCGCGCACCTCGAGCCGGGCGAGATCCTGGTCGCGCCGTCCACCGATCCCGGGTGGACCCCGTTGTTCCTGACCGCCGGCGGCCTGGTCATGGAGATGGGCGGGTCGAACAGTCACGGGGCGGTGGTCGCCCGGGAGTACGGCATCCCCGCCGTCGTCGGCGTGGCCGGGGCGACCGGGGAGCTGACGACCGGCATGCGGGTGACCGTGGACGGTGCCGCCGGCGTGGTCCGGGTGGTCCCGGCGTGACGCCGGACGCGCCCGCGCGGTCCCGGCGGGCGCCGGGCCGCCCGGCGGGGGGCGGCG
>NZ_JBMDXT010000451.1:0-4882 GCF_048594475.1 Nakamurella sp.
GGTGGCCGGCTCGGCCGCGGACGCGGCCTCCGTCGAGACCGTCGGCGCCGTCGTCGCGGCCGCCCGGGCCGCCGCGGCCGCCACCGCACGGCAGGGTCCGGCCCGGGACGCGCAGCCGCTGATCGGGCCGGACGGGACCGACGACTTCGACGGCGCCCCGGCGGAGACCTCGTTCGCCGTGTTCGACGCGCTGATCGCGCAGCTGGCCGACGGTTTCGACCGGGCCAGGGGGCGGCAGCAGGTGCTGTACGGCTTCGTCGACCACGACGTCACCACCACCTACCTGGGGTCGTCGACCGGACTGCGCCGCCGTTGGGTGCAGCCCACCGGCACCCTGGAAGTCAACGCGAAGTCGGCCGACCTGCGCCGGTCGGCCTGGGCCGGCGCGTCGACCCCGGACTTCGTGGGGGTCGACCTGACCGGGGTGCTCGCCGGCCTCGACCACCGGCTGGGCTGGGCGCAGCGCAGCATCGAGCTGCCGCCGGGCCGCTACCGGACGGTGCTGCCGCCGACCGCGGTGGCCGACCTGATGATCAACCTGTCGTGGAGCGCCGGCGCCCGGGAGGCGCACGAGGGCCGGTCGGTGTTCGCCGCCCCCGGCGGCGGCACCCGTTCGGGCGAGCGGCTCACCGACCGCCCGCTCGACCTGTACAGCGACCCGGCCGAGCCCGGCCTGGCCGCGGCGCCGTTCCTGGTCGCCGGGCAGTCCAGCGACGACGTCTCGGTCTTCGACAACGGCGCCCCGCTCGGCCGGCACGACTTCGTCCGGGGCGGCGTGATCGGCTCCCTGCTGCACACCCGCGGGTCGGCGGCCGAGTTCGGCGAGCCGTTCACCCCGTCCACCGACAACCTCGTCCTGACCGGCGGCGATCCGGGCCGGGACGTCGACGCGCTGGTCGCCGACGTCGACCGGGGCCTGCTGCTGACCTCGCAGTGGTACATCCGCGAGGTCGACCCGATGACGTTGCTGCTGACCGGCCTGACCCGGGACGGGGTATTCCTGGTGGAGCACGGGGAGTTGGTCGGCGCGGTCAACAACTTCCGCTTCAACATGTCCCCGCTGGACATCCTGCGGCAGGCCGCCGACGTGGGGGCGACCGTGCCGACCCTGTCGCGGGAGTGGAGCGACTGGTTCACCCGCACCGCGATGCCGCCGATCACCGTCGACGGGTTCAACATGTCCTCGGTGTCGCCGGCGACCTGATCGGACCCGTCGCCGACGTGCGCCGCGTACGGCCCGAGGTCCGGGCCGGCGGGCTCAGCGGGCCAGGCCGGTGGTGGTCTGGGCGGACGGCGCCTGCGACGCGGCGGCGGTCGGGTCGAGGTCGGCCAGGGTCAGCAGATGCGCCGGGGCGTGCGGGAACGGCCGGCTGGTGGTGATGGTCAGGTCCCGGGACACGTGCAGCAACTCGCCGGAATTCATCAGCCGCCAGCCCGTCTCGCCGTCCATCGGTTCGGTGGCGACGACGACCGCGGGCTGCGCCGTCAGGTCGGGGACGTGGGCCCGGATGCGCGGTGAGGCGACGGCCAGGGGCCGGGCCGGCGCGGGCGAGGTGGCCGTGCGGTCGAGCACGTACAGCTCGTGGTTGGCCGGGTAGCGCAGGGCCCACAGCTCGTCGGGCGTGCCGAGGACGAAGTTGACCGAGAACACGCCGAGATGGTCGGCGATCCAGCCGATCGCCGCCGCGATGCCGTCGGCCACGGAGCCGCCGTGCCGCCGGGTCTCGGCCGTGATCAGCGCGAACATCCGCTCGCTGTCGGTGTCGCCGAGCACGGTCCCGCTCGCGCCCAGCTCCGCCAGCCGCCGGTCCAGGGCGTCGATCCCGGTGAGCGTTCCGTTGTGGGCGAAGATCCGGCCGTCGAGGGTGAACGGATGGGTGTTGGCTACCGTGTGCGCCCCGACGCTGGCGTAGCGGACATGGGCCACGAAGGTGCGGCTGCGGGCCGTCCGGGCCTCCCGGGCGAACTCGGCGTCCTCGTACCCCGCGATCGGCTGCTTGTCCAGCACCGGTGTTCCGTCCGCGGTGAAGACCCCGATGCCGGCGCCGTCCGGATTGCGGTGGCTCTGCCGCCGCAGGCTGTCCGGGGCGTCGAGCAGCCAGAAGGAGGCGGTGACCGGGTCGGCCCCGGCGTGCAATCCGAAGAGTCGGCACATGCCCGCAGCCTGTCAGGCGGTCGCCCCCGGCGCATGACCCGAGACGGGTGGCGGCCCCGGAATCGGGTGGTGATCAGCCGTTACGTTCGGTAATGGCAATTCTCCGCGGATCGGTCGCAATGCTTCTCGAAATGGCCCGCCGTGAACCGGCTCATTTCTTCGGCAATCGTCAGGGGTGAAACGCGGACCGGACGCCGATCCGGACCAAGATCGCGACGCGAGAGCATCTGCGCAGGTAGCGGCAGGTTCACCCAACTCCGACCGGCACCGCACAAGATCGCACACGGGGTGGGCGATCCCACACCCGCGTTGTCGGCGTCTTTCACGATTCTGTGGCGCGGCCGACAGTGAATTGCCGGACCGGTCGCAACACCCCGTGACTACTGTCGCGGGAATCGACTGGCACGACGAGGTGCCGTTCGGCGTTTTGCCAGTCGGCCCGGCCGGCCGTCGGGTCCCGAAACCTGCAGGAGATGATGCTTGTGACCGCCGTGATCCGTCCGACCGACGAAGCCACCGGCGCCGCCGAGATCCCGGCCGTGCCGCTCCCCCGGGTATCGGGCGGGATCGAGCTCGTGGGCGCGCCCGCGGGCACCGCGCCGGCGTTGCTGTCCTGGGTCCTGGAGGTGGCCGAGCTGACCCGGCCCGATCGCGTGGTCTTCACCGACGGGTCCGACGAGGAGTGGACGCGGCTGACCGACCACATGCTGGCGACCGGCACCGTGGTCAAGCTCGCGGCCAAGGAGAACTCCTACTACGCCGCCTCCGACCCGACGGACGTCGCCCGGGTCGAGGACCGCACCTACATCTGTTCGGTCGATCCGGCCGACGCGGGGGCCACCAACAACTGGATGGACCCGAGCGCCATGAAGTCGATCATGACGGCGCTCTACGAGGGCTGCATGGCCGGCCGCACCATGTACGTCGTCCCGTTCTGCATGGGCCCGTACGACGCCCCGAACCCCAAGCTCGGCGTCGAGATCACCGACTCCGAGTACGTGGTCGCCTCCATGCGGATCATGACCCGGATGGGCACGCGGGCGCTGGAGCTGATCAACCAGGGTCTGCCCTGGGTCAAGGCCCTCCATTCGATCGGGGCGCCGCTGGCGCCGGGCCAGCAGGACGTGCCCTGGCCGTGCAACGACACCAAGTACATCGTGCAGTTCCCGGAGGAGCGGACGATCTGGTCGTTCGGCTCCGGCTACGGCGGCAACGCCCTGCTCGGCAAGAAGTGCTACTCGCTGCGCATCGCCTCGGTGATGGCCCGGGACGAGGGCTGGCTGGCCGAGCACATGCTGATCCTCAAGATCACCTCGCCCGAGGGCAAGGTCAACTACATCGCCGCCGCGTTCCCCAGCGCGTGCGGCAAGACCAACCTGGCCATGCTGGAGCCGACGATCCCGGGCTGGAAGGTCGAGACGCTGGGCGACGACATCGCCTGGATGACGTTCGGCGAGGACGGCCGGCTGTACGCGGTCAACCCCGAGTACGGCCTGTTCGGCGTGGCCCCGGGCACCGGGTGGAACACGAACCCGAACGCGATGCGGACCATCGCCCAGGGCAACTCGCTGTTCACCAATGTCGCGCTGACCGACGACGGCGACGTCTGGTGGGAGGGCCTGTCGGAGGAGCCGCCGGCCCACCTGACCGACTGGAAGGGCCGCGACTGGACCCCGGACAGCACTGAGCCCTCGAGCCACCCGAACTCGCGCTTCTGCACCCCGATCACGCAGTGCCCGATCATCGCCGACGAGTACTTCGAGCCGGTCGGCGTGCCGATCTCGGCCATCCTGTTCGGCGGACGCCGCAAGACCACCGTCCCGTTGGTCACCCAGTCCCGCGACTGGCAGCACGGCGTGTTCATGGGCGCCACGCTGTCCTCGGAGACCACCGCCGCGGCGACCGGAGCGGTCGGCGTGGTCCGCCGCGACCCGATGGCCATGCTGCCGTTCATCGGCTACAACGCCGGCGACTACTTCGCGCACTGGATCGACATGGGCAAGGGTGCCGACGCCGGCAAGCTGCCCAAGATCTTCTACGTGAACTGGTTCCGGCGCGACGCCGACGGCGGGTTCCTGTGGCCGGGCTTCGGGGAGAACTCCCGGGTGCTCAAGTGGGTCATGGAACGGCTGGAGGGGACCGCCGCCGCGGTCGAGACCCCCATCGGCCACGTGCCCGGGGTCGGCTCGCTGGACGTCGACGGCCTCGATCTGACGGCCGAGCAGGTGGCCGCCGCGCTGGAGGTCGACCGCGACGAGTGGGCGGCCGAGATCCCGCTGATCGAGGAGTGGTTCGCCAAGATCGGCGACTCGGTGCCCTCCTCGCTGCGGGACGAGCTGGATGCGCTCAAGCTGCGGCTGGGCCTGAGCTGACCGCCCGCCCGGGGCCCGCGCGCCCCGGGTGCCGGTGCCGCGGCGGCGTCGACACGACCACGGATCGACGCCGCCGCCGGGCTCGCCCTCCGGCCGGACCAGCCAAGTCGGTGATTCTGGGCCCGGTGAACCGGGTGAATCGGACTTCGAACCCGGGCGGCCGTCGATTCGTGGTTTCCTAGTCGAGTCAGAACGCCGGGTCGCGGGGTGGCGCCCGGGGCTTGGGGCGTCCATCGCCGCCGCCGGGGTGGCGGCGGGTGGGTACTAGGGGATAGCTGGTTGTGGTGACACAGTCGCGGAACGGCGAGCGGCGCGGGGGATCCTGGTGGCGCACGCCGTTGTCCCGGCGCGACCT
>NZ_JBMDXT010000452.1:0-13861 GCF_048594475.1 Nakamurella sp.
CGGCTCCTCCGTCGCCGCATTCACTCAGGCCACCCCTCCCGTGCTCGATGGTGGCCTCGCAGGCTCGGCCAACGAGGGTGGCTCACCCGGCCGGACCGAGCCCGGCCCCGCGGTCAGTGCGGGGTGACCGCCTCGGCGGCCGCCAGCACCGTCTCCCGGTCCGCCGGCCGGGCCGCGGCCGCCGCCAGGGGGCGGCGCAGCGCGATCACCAGGACCAGCGTGACCAGGGCGGAGGCCAGGATGACGGCGGCCATGGCCACCGGCGACGCCGCGTCGAACAGGCCGGAGATGGGGGCGATGCCGGCGCCGACGGCGAACTGGACCGCACCGAGCAGGGCGGCCGCGCTGCCCGCCCGGTGGGCGTTGTGGGCGAGCGCGATCACCGGGACGGCGGGCAGCAGCAGCCCGGCGGTGAGCAGCGTGAAGATCAGCGTGCCGGCCAGCGCCCACGGGCCCAGGCCGAGCAGCGCGACGAGCAGCATGACCGCGGCGACCACCGCCGCGAACGACACCCCGGCCAGCAGGATCCGCTCGGGTCGGACGCGGCCGAGCAGCGCGCCGTTGATCTGCGTACCGGCGGTCACCCCGACCGCCCCGGTCGCGAAGATCAGGGCGAACTGCCCGGTGGTCAGGCCGAAGCCCTCCTGGAAGACGAAGGTCGCCGACGAGACGTAGGTGAAGATGCCGGCGAAGGAGAACCCGCCCACCAGCGCCAGCCCGATGAACACCGGGTCCCGCAGCAGCGACGCGTACGAGCGGCCGGCGGCGGCCAGGCCGCCCGACCGCCGCCGCTCGACGGGCAGTGATTCCCGGAGGAACACCGCGGCCAGCACGAACAGGACGGCGCCGACGGCGGCGAGGGCGGCGAACATCGTCCGCCAGGTGCTCCAGGCCAGGACCTGGGCGCCGATGATCGGGGCGATGCTCGGAGCGACCCCGACCACCAGCATCATCCGGGCCAGCGCCTTGCCGACCTGGATGCCCTCGAACCGGTCGCGGATGATCGCGGTCGAGAGCACCATGCCGGCCGCCGCGGTGAATCCCTGCAGGAAGCGCAGGGCGGTCAGCATCTCCACCGAGCCGACGAACACGATGGCGGCGGAGGCGACGACGTAGAGACCCAGGGCCACCAGCAGCGGCAGGCGGCGCCCGATCGCGTCCGAGACGGAGCCGATGACCAGCTGACCCAGCGCGAGCCCGGCCAGGGTGGCCGTGATGGTCAGCTGGACCGCCGCGGGGTCGGTGGTCAGGTCGGCGGTGATCTGGGGGAAGGCGGCCAGGTAGAGGTCGATGGTGAACGGCCCGATCGCGGTCAGCGCGCCGAGCAGCATGATGAGCGAGGCCGGGATCCGGCTGGCGCGCACGCCGACAGACATGAAGGAACCTTCCGGGGATTCGTTGACTCTTCCACCAACCGCTTCGGAGGGACGCGCATTCCGGTTCGGCGGTGGGTTCATGGGAAATCGATGTGACGGGTCCCTCAGCCGGGTGCGAACCGGGCGTCCGTGGGCGCTGCGCCGTCGCTGCGACGATATTGCGGTTTCGCCGAAATGTCCGATGCGGGACCCTGGGCGGGTGCCCAAGAACATCGTGGTGCTGTGTGACGGGACGTGGAACCGGGCGGACCAGACCTGCCCGACCAACGTGGAGAAGGTCCGGACGGCCGCCGTCGACGGGCCCGAGCAGATCGTGCGCTACGTCCCCGGCGTGGGCACCGACCCGGGCGTGCTGGACCGGTTCCTCGGCGGCGCGTTCGGCCTGGGGCTGTCGGCCCGGGTGATGGAGGCCTACCGGTTCGTCGTCGAGAACTACGCGGACGGCGACCGGATCTACCTGTTGGGGTTCAGTCGCGGCGCCTACACCGCGCGCAGCACGGCCGGCATGATCCGCAACGTCGGGGTGCTCCGGCCGGCGTTCCGCGACGAACGGACCTACCGGCGGGCCATGGCGATCTACCGGGATCGGCGGTCGGCGGACCTGCGACCCGACGGTGACCGGGCGGTCGCCTTCCGGGCCGAGTACTCGGTCAGCCCGCGGATCCGGTTCGTGGGGGTGTGGGACACCGTCGGGGCCCTGGGCATCCCGCTCGGCGGCCTGCGCCTGCTCAACAAGGTGAACCGGCGCGCGCAGTTCCACGACACGCAGCTGAGCAGCACGATCGAGGCGGCGTTCCACGCGCTGGCGATCGACGAGCGGCGGCGGGCCTTCCGGCCGACGCTCTGGCAGCCCTCGCGCACCGCCCCGGCGACCCAGCAGGTCGAGCAGGTCTGGTTCAGCGGCGTGCACAGCAACGTCGGCGGCGGCTATCCCGACACCGGCCTGTCGGACATCGCGCTCAACTGGCTGGCCGGCCGGGCCGCCGAGCACGGCCTGCTGTTCCGGACGCGGCCGCCGGGCACGGGGGGTGCCCGGGAACGCGCCCTCGAGAAATGGATCGGCTCCGACCCGCGGCTGGACGCGCCCCTGACCGACTCCCGCCGCGGCATCTTCCGGCTCGGCCGCCGCTACGTGCGCCGCCTGGGCGAGGACGGGTCGTCGGCGACGGAGGCGGCCTTCTTCACCGCGCAACGGCGCTGGGACGACGACGCCGCCTACCGGGACGCGGCGGCCAACCTGGCCACCTACCTCGACGGAGGCGTCGGGCGGATCCTGCCCCTGGACGAACCGGCCCGGAGCACCGGCTGATCGATCGTCATGTCCGCGCGGGTTCGACGGTCTGCGGGGATCCGACGGGTCTGCCGAGCCTCGTCCGGGCGAGCGGTGCGCGGTGCGGCGGATGTTCCGCACGGAGTGGCCGGTGCCGGCCGCGAGACTCCGGCGGTCAGCCCCGCCCGCCCGGTCCGGAACTGGCCCGGCCACCCGGACGCGACACCGCCCGCATGCGGCCGGTGTCCAGCGGCGAATCGTCGCGGATCGGCCGGCCGGCGCGGTGACCGGCGGGCCGGCCGAGCGGGAGCCGGTGCGGGCCGGTCTGGTCCGCCGGCAGTGGCCGTCGATCACGCGGGTCGGCCGGCCGGCGGCCGGTCCGCGGCGGGTGCAGCAGGTGCCCGGCGTGCCGGATGATCTGCAGCGACTCGGCCAGCGGGTTCGGCCGGGCCGGCCGCGGCCGCCGCGCCTGGCCCAGCACGTCCAGGTCCCGCAGCACCCGTTCGACCGCCTCACGGACGGGTTCGCTCAGTTCCCACCCGTTCTGCGCGCCGTCGGCGCCGGTGTCCATCATCCGCAGGTCGTCCGCCCGGTCCCTGGCCTCCCGGAGCCGCTCCAGCGCGACGGCCAGGGCGCGTTCGGTGTGCTCGACGTCCGCGGTGCCCTCGTGCCGGGCCAGCTCGCCGAAGGCCTCGATGCTGGCCGCGACGTCGGCGAGCAGGGCGGCGAACACCAGGCGCAGGTCCTCGCCGCGGGCCGGGTCGACCGTCGGGCGGTCGCGCACACCGTCCAGGATGGACCGGAACATGCTGCGCACGGTCACCGTGGTGTGCTCCAACGCGTCCAGCTCGGCGCGCAGGCTCCCGCCGGTGTCCGGCTCGACCAGGGCGCGGGCGTTGAGCCGCCGGCCGGCCGCGGCCTGCCGGAGCGCCTGGTCGATCTCGGGAACGTTGCGCGACAGCCGCCGGGCGTCGTCCATCCAGCGCAGCGCCTGCTGCTCGCCGATCGGCTCGGCCAGCTCGGCCGACGCCGTCCGCAGCAGCCGCGCGAGCCGGCCGGCGAAGCGGTGGACGGCGCGGGCGGCGGACTCGTCACCGATCCCCGGCGGGAACGCCAGGTTCACGGCCAACCCGACGGCCACGCCGATCAGCGTCTCGGCGATCCGGTCCAGGGCCGCGGCCTGCGCCCCACCCACGGCCAGCACCAGCATCCCGCTGATCGGCACCTCGAGCATGTGCGGGCCCAGCCGCAGCAGCTGGCCGACCAGGATCGACACCGCGACCAGCACGCCGAGCGACCACCAGGTGAGCCCGACGACGCTGGAGAACAGCACCGCCAGCAGCACCCCGGCGCCGACGCTGACGATCCGCTGCAGGCCGCTGGTCAGGCTGTCCTTGAGGGTGATCTCGACGACCAGCAGCGCGGTCAGCGGGGCCAGGATCGGCGTGGTCCCCGGGAACAGGACCAGGGCGACGACGAAGGCGGCGACGGCGGCCCCTGTCAGGCGCAGCGCGCGGGCGGCGGCCGGGCGACCGCGCAGGCGCAGGCGGGCCAGGCCGGCGTCCACGAGGCGGCGCGCGGTGGTGGGCATGACGGGCGTCCTCTGTCTTGGTGACGGTTCGACGGCGATTCGATGGCGGTTCGCCGAAGGGGAGTGGCCCGGGCCGGCCGGCGCGGGCAGCTCTTGACAGACGTCCCGGGTCGCGCACCGGATGGGCGGCCGTGATGTGATCTGTCGCATCCCGGTTCCCGAGCGAGGTAGAGGATTGCCGCCGATGGACCTGCACGAATCGCTGCACCGGCTGGCCCAGACGCACCGGATCGCGACGGAATTCTGGGACTGGCGCGGCCGGCACGTGACGGTGCCGGACGAGACGATCGCCCGGGTGCTCACCGCGCTCGGGGTCGACGCGGGCACGCCCGAGGCGGCCGAGCGGGCGTTGCGCGACGCCGACCTCGCTCCCTGGACCCAAATGCTGCCGCCGACCCTGGTCATCCGCGCGGGCTGGGGGCCGACGGTCGACGTGCACGTGCGCGACGGGCAGGACGTCGCCGTCTGGATCGAGCTGGAGAACGGCGGCCAGCGCAGCAACCTGCGGCAGGAGGACAACTGGGCGCCACCGCGGCTCGTCGCGGGACCGTCCGGGGAGCGCCTGGTTGGCGAGGCCACCTTCCGCATCCCCGACGACCTGCCCACCGGCTACCACCGGCTGATGGCCTGGTCGGACGGCGACGAGGCGTCCTGCGCGCTGATCGTGACCCCGGGCTGGGTCGGCATCCCGGAGCGCATGGCCGGGCGCAGCTGGGGCATCGCCACCCAGCTCTACAGCGTGCGCTCGGCCGGCTCCTGGGGCGTCGGCGACATCACCGACCTGGCCGACCTCGCCGTGTGGGGATCGTCCGGGCTGGGCGCCGACTTCGTCCTGGTCAACCCGCTGCACGCGGCCGAGCCGTCCGGGCGGATGGAGCCGTCGCCCTACCTGCCCACCACCCGGCGCTTCCAGAACCCCATCTACCTGCGGGTGGAACGGATCCCGGAGTACGTCGACCTGCCGGCCGCCGACCGGGCCCGGGCGGAGCAGCTGCGCGCCGCCCTGCAGGCCGACCTCGACGGGCTGGATGCGATCGATCGCGACCGGGCCTGGGCCGCGAAGTCGGCGGCCCTGCGGCTGGTGCATGCGGTTCCGCGGACGGCCGGCCGGGAGCTGGCCTACGCCGCCTACCGGGAACGGGAGGGCGCCGGGCTGGACAACTACGCGACCTGGTGCGCCCTGACCGACCGGCATGGCGACGACTGGCACACCTGGCCGGCCGAGCTGCAGCATCCGGAGTCGCCCGCGGTCGCGGCCTTCCGGGCCGCCCACGAGCAGGACGTGGACTTCTACCGCTGGTCGCAGTGGGTGGTGGACGAGCAGCTGTCGGACGCGCAGAACGCGGCCCGGCGGGCCGGCATGTCGATGGGCGTCATGCACGACCTCGCGGTCGGGGTGCACCCGGAGGGTTCCGACTCGTGGAGCCTGCAGGACGTGTTCGCCGCCGGGATGACGGTCGGGGCGCCGCCGGACGCCTTCAACCAGGCCGGGCAGGACTGGGCCCAGCCGCCCTGGCGTCCCGACCGGCTGGCCGAGCAGGAGTACGCGCCGTTCCGCGACATGGTCCGGACCGTGCTGCGGTCCGGCGGCGGCGTCCGCGTCGACCACATCATCGGGCTGTTCCGGCTCTGGTGGATCCCGGAGGGGCTCGGCCCGACCGAGGGCACGTACGTCCGCTACGACCATGAGGCGATGGTGGGCATCCTCGCGCTGGAGGCGGTCCGGGCCGGCGCCGTCGTCGTGGGCGAGGACCTGGGCACGGTCGAGCCCTGGGTGCGCGAGTACCTCGCCGAGCGCGGCATCCTGGGCACCTCGATCCTGTGGTTCGAGTTCGAGTTCGAGGGGGACGGCCGGCCGCTGCGGCCCGAGTGGTGGCGGGAGTACTGCCTGGCCTCGGTGACCACCCACGACCTCCCGCCGACCGCCGGCTACCTGGCCGGCGATCACGTCCGGCTGCGCGACTCCCTCGGCCTGCTGACCCGCAGCCTGGACGAGGAGCTCGCCGCCGACGACGCGGAGCGCGCCGCCTGGATCGACGAACTTCGGGTGCGCGGAGCGCTGACCGCCGCGACCGCGACGGCGGTCGCGGACACGCTCGACCCGAACGCGCCCGACCCTGCCGGTCTGGAGCTGGAGGCGACCATCCACGCCCTGCACCGCTACCTGACCTGGACGCCGTCCCGGCTGATCAGCGTCAGCCTGACCGACCTCGTGGGGGACCGGCGCACCCAGAACCAGCCCGGCACCGTCGACGAGTACCCGAACTGGCGGGTGCCGCTGACCGGCCCCGACGGCGCCCCGCTGAGCCTGGAGCAGGTCTTCACCTCCCGCCGCGCCCGCCGGTTGGCCGAGGTCGTCAACGAGCGCTGACCGCGCGGATCAACAACGCCGGCGCGGATCAACAACCCCCGAATGTGACGGGTGGGACGGAAGTCGCCGACTTGATCCGCGCGGGAGGAGCGGTGGGCCGGCGCCGGTCAGCCTGTCCTGAGGCCGTCATGCCCTCATGCCCACGTGTCACCGGTCGACGCCAGCCGGTCGGCGGCGGCCCGGGCGGCCGCGCCGGGGTCCTCCGCCTCGGTGATCATCCGCACGACGACGACCCGTCGGGCGCCCCGGGCGATGACCTCGTCGAGCCGGTTCAGGCTTTCGATGCCGCCGATGGCGAACCACGGCCGCCGGTCCTGATGCGCGGCGGCGTGGTCCAGCAGCGACAACCCGGCCGCCGGCCGGCCCGGCTTGGTCGGGGTGGTCCACGTCGGGCCGGTGCAGTAATAGTCGACACCCGGTTCGCCGCGGGCGGCGTCGGCCTGCGCCGGGTCGTGGGTCGACCGGCCGATCAGCACCTCGTCGCCGACGATCCGCCGGGCCTGCGGCACCGGGAGGTCGTCCTGGCCCAGATGGAGGATCGGCGCCCCGGACGCCAGCGCCACGTCGGCCCGGTCGTTGACCGCCCAGAGCGCGCCGTGCCGGGCCGCGGCGTCGGCGAATACCTCCAGCAGGCGCAGTTCGTCGCGGGCCTCCAACCCCTTCTCCCGCAGTTGCACGATGTCCACGCCGTTGCTCAGCACGGCGTCCAGGAAGTCTGCCAGGTCGCCCTGCCGGGCGCGGGAGTCGGTGCACAGGTACAGCCGGGCCCGCGCCAGGGCCGCGCGTGGGTCGCCGGGGCGGGGCGCGCCGGTCCGGGGGTCGACGGGCCGGGGCGCGCCGGGCTGGGGATCGACGAGGCGGGGATGCTGCTGCTCGGTCACCGGCGGAACCCTACGGGGCCCCGGGTGGCAGACCGGTCGCACCACCCGGCGCGGGTGAGCGGTCCGGGACCCCCGCGGTTCACCGGTCCGGGTCTCCCCGGGACCGGGGTTCCGGGCCGCGCCGATGCCCGGTCGACTTGCCAGGTTGTGCCCTGGATCGGGCCGGATCGGGGCCAAAGGTGGCGAGTCGGCGCGGGTGGGGCCCCGCCTGGGCTGCGCCGATGGTCCGGGTTCCGGTCCGCGCCGATACCCGGTCGACTTGCCAGGTTGCGCCCTGGATTCGGCCGGATCGGGGCCGAACGTGGCAAGTCGGCGCCGGCCGGGCCCGCCCCGGGGCCGGATCGGGGCCGAAGGTGGCAAGTCGGCGCGGGTGGGGCCCGCCCCGGCCGACCCCGAACCACCCGCGTTCGGCCACCCGCGTCGACCGCGTCCGGCCACCCGCGTCCGGCACGCGGCCGGTGATCCGGTGTCCGCATCGCGACCCGGGCCGTCCGGTTGCACCGGGGTTGCCGCCCCGTTCCACCGGGGCGCCGCGTGCCGTAGGGTCGGCGGTGCACGCGGGAGCCCGATGGATCGGGCTGAGAGGGTGGCTGCCAGCCGCCGACCGTCCGACCTGAACCGGATCATGCCGGCGTAGGGAGTTTGCCCCTTCCCCGGGCCGGACGAGTCGGTGCCGGACGGTACCCCTGCCCGTCCGGGCAGCCCGCCGACGGAAGGGGTACCGATGGAGCCGACGGAACGTCGCCGTCCGGCCGCCGACGTGCTGGTGATCGGCGCCGGCGTGATCGGGTTGGCGATCGCCTGGCGCTGCCGGCAGCGTGGTCTGTCGGTCACGGTCGTCGACCCGGCGCCGGGCTCCGGCGCCTCGCGCACCGCCGCCGGGATGCTCGCTCCGGTCACCGAGCTGCATTACGGCGAGCAGTCACTGCTCGCCCTGAATCTGGCCTCCGCCGCCCGGTACCCCTCGTTCGCCGCCGAGCTGCAGGAGGTGACCGGCCGGTCGATCGGCTACCGCCGGTCGGGCACGGTCGTCGCCGCCTGGGACGCGGCCGACCTGGCGGCCCTGCGGGATCTGGCCGGGTTCGCCGCCACGCTCGGCCAACCGGTGCAGACCCTGACCGGGCGAGAGCTGCGTGCTCTCGTGCCGGGGATCGCCCCGGGTCTGCCGGGTGGCCTGCTCGCCCCCGAGGACCACCAGGTCGACAACCGCCGGCTGCACGGGGCTCTGCTGGCGGCCGTCGCCGGATCCGGGGCCGCACTGATCGACGCCCCGGTCGCCCGGATCGACCTGGCCGGCGACCGGGTCAACGGCGTCACGCTAGCCGACGGGACCGCCCTCGCCGCCGGCACCGTCGTGCTGGCCGCCGGTGCGCACTCCGGCCGGATCGCCGGCCTGCCGGAGGGGGCGCGTCCCCGGGTGCATCCGGTGAAGGGCCAGACGGTGCGGTTGCGGATGGCGGTCGAGACGATGCCGCCGCTGATCCTGCGCGGCACGGTCAAAGGTGCGCCGGTCTACCTGGTTCCCCGCGACCCGGACGGGCCGGCGTCCGGCGACGGCGCCGCACCGGCCCGGCCCGGCGTCGGGCCCGCGCGCGGCGGGCGGTCCGGCACCGCCGAGCTGGTCATCGGCGCCTCCAGCGAGGAGGCCGGGTTCGACTGCACGCCCCGCGCCGGGGCGGTGTACGAGCTGCTGCGGGACGCCCAGTCCCTGCTGCCGGCGGTCTCGGAGGCCGAGCTGGTCGAGGTCAGCACCGGCCTCCGCCCGGGCTCGCCGGACAACGCCCCGCTGATCGGGCGGACCGGGATCGACGGGCTGGTCGTCGCGACCGGTCACTACCGCAACGGTGTGCTGCTCACCCCGATCACCGGTGACGGGGTGGCCGCCCTGCTCGCGGACGGCGACCTGCCGCCCGCACTCGACGCGTTCCAGCCGGAGCGCCGCGCCCCCCAGGAGGTCCGATGAACGTGGTGGTGAACGGCCGGCCACGCGACGTCGCGGTCGGCACGACCCTGCAGGGTCTGGTCACCGGGGAGACCGGTGGCGGCCGGGGCGGCGCGGCCGCCCTGGACGGCGACGTGGTGCCCCGCTCGCTCTGGCCGCAGACCGCCCTGCGGGACGGCAGCGTCGTGGAGATCGTGACGGCGGTGCAGGGCGGATGAGCACCGTGCGCGAACCGTCGTCGCCCCCGGTCGGCCCGGCCGATCCGTTCGTGGTGGCCGGGGTCGAGCTGGCCTCCCGGCTGCTGCTGGGCACCGGCGGGGCGGCCAGCATGGCCGTCGTCGAGGAGACCATCGCCGCGTCCGGGACGGCGCTGTGCACCGTGTCGATGCGCCGGCACGGCGTGGCCGCGGAGGGGTCGCTGCTGGACGTGCTCGACCGGCACGGGGTGCGGATCCTGCCGAACACGGCCGGCTGCCGCACCGCCCGCGAGGCGGTTCTCACCGCCGAACTGGCCCGGGAGGCGCTGGAGACGAACTGGGTCAAGCTCGAGGTGGTCGCCGACGAGTTCACCCTGCTGCCGGATGCGGTGGAACTGCTGGACGCGGCCGAGCAGCTGGTGGCCAGGGGCTTCGTCGTCCTGCCGTACACCAACGACGACCCGATCCTGGCCCGCCGGCTGCAGCAGGCCGGGTGCGCCGCCGTCATGCCGTTGGGGGCGCCGATCGGCACCGGGCTGGGTATCACCAACCCGCACAACATCGAGCTGATCGTGAGCGAGGCGACGGTGCCGGTGGTGCTGGACGCCGGGATCGGCACCGCGTCCGACGCGGCGCTGGCCATGGAGCTGGGCTGCGACGCGGTGCTGCTGGCCACCGCGGTCACCCGGGCCCAGGATCCGGCGCTGATGGCGGCGGCCATGCGGCACGCCGTGCTCGGTGGTCGGGCGGCCCGCCGGGCGGGCCGGATCCCGCAGCGCCGGCACGCCCAGGCCTCGTCCCCGGTGCAGGGCATGGCCGTGCTCTGAGCCGGGCGAGCGCCGGGCGGCCGATCCCGTCGGCGTCCCCGGCCGGAAATGCGCAAACGCCCGGCCGGAACCCCTGACGGGGCCCGGACCGGGCGTCACGGCGACTCGCGGCCGGCGGCGGGGGTGCGTTCCCCGCCGGCGGCCGTCAGACGAGTCAGACCTGCGGCTTGACCGCGGTCAGGAACTTCTCGGTGTACGCCTTCTGGTTGGCGACGAGCTTCTCGGTGAAATCGAAGTAGATCGAGGAGACCTCTTCGACGGTCGGCAGGCCCTCGGGGGTCGGCAGCGACGGGACGTTCTTGGCGGCGTCCTTGGCGGCATCCGGGATCGCGGAGGTCACGCGGGAGATGGCGTCCAGCGAGGCGTCCTGGATCTTCTGGATCGCGGCCAGGTACTGCTCGGCGGCTTCCTGAGCCTGCTTGGCGAAGTCGGACATGTCAGGTTCCTTTCGGTTGTCGGGGGGCCGGACGCGGGAGAGAAACTCTCTTCCGTTCCGATCGTCCTGCGTAGTCTACCAAGCACTGCGCGGTCGGTCAAGCAGTGCATCTACATTTTGTTGCGGCGTTCGGCGGACCGTCGTACCGCGCGTCCTCAGGTATAGCGCCGGGCGCCGCCGAAAAGATCCCGAGTGTGACCGGACGAACGCGGACGGCGCACCTCCGGGGGCGTCACCGCGCCCGGATGTGCGCCGTCATGTCGATCGGCCCGGGTCGATCAGTGCGGGTCGATCAGTGCGGGTCGATCAGCGCGGGTCGATCACGGTGCCTTCTGCTTGACGTAGCTGCCCGGGGCCTCCTCGAGCGGCGCGAACTGCGCGCTGCCGAGCTTGGTGCGGGCCTTGACCTCGGAGCCGCCGTGCGGGGCCAGCCACTCGTACCAGGTCGGCCACCAGCTGCCCGGGACCTTCTCGGCGGCCTCGAACCAGGCGTTCGGGTCGGCCGGCGTCCCGCCGCCGTCCGGCGCGGTCCAGAAGTTGCGCTTCATCTTGGCCGGCGGGTTGATGACGCCGGCGATGTGCCCGCTGGCGCCGAGCACGAACGTGGCGTTGCGCAGCAGCTGCGTGCTCTCGTACGCCGAGGTCCACGGGACGATGTGGTCCTCCTTGGAGGCGTAGACGAACACCGGGATGTCCAGGGCGCCCAGGTCGACCTTCTCGCCGAGCATGGTCAGCGCGCCCGGTTCGCGCAGTTTGTTCTCCAGGTAGGTGTTGCGGATGTAGTAGCAGAACATCGGGCCGGGCAGGTTGGTGTCGTCGCTGTTCCAGTAGAGCAGGTCGAACGCGGGCGGCGCCTGGCCCTTGAGGTAGCCCTTGACCACGTACGGCCAGATCAGGTCGTTGGCGCGGAGGGCGGCGAACACCTGGGCCAGCTCGCTGCCCTTGAGCAGGCCGCCGTTGCCGATCGCGGACTCGCGGGCGGCCACGCCCTCCTTGGTGACCAGCAGGCCGATCTCGCCGGTGTCGGCGAAGTCCAGCAGGGTGGTCAGCAGGGTCAGGCTGGCGACCGGGCTCTCGCCGCGGGCGGCCAGCACCGCGAGCGCGCTGGAGATCAGGGTGCCGCCGATGCAGAAGCCGAGGGCGTTGATCTTGTCGGCCTTGCTGATCTTGAGCGCGGCGTCGATCGCGGTCAGGACGCCCTGCTCCAGATAGTCGTCCCAGGTCACCTTCTCCTGGGACGGCCCGGCGTTGCGCCAGGACACCAGGAACACGGTGTGGCCCTGCTCGACCGCGTGGCCGACGAACGAGTTCGCCGGCTGCAGGTCCAGGATGTAGTACTTGTTGATGCACGGCGGCACGATCAGCAGCGGCCGCTTGAAGACGTTCTCGGTGGTCGGCGTGTACTGGATGAGCTGGATGAGCTCGTTCTGCAGGACCACGCTCCCGGGCGTCGTGCAGACGTTGACGCCGACTTCGAACGCCTTCTCGTCGGTCATCGAGATGCGGCCCTTGGCCAGGTCCTCGGTGAACAGCTTCATGCCCTCGGCCAGGCTCGCGCCGCCGGTCTCCATGGCCAGCTGGAGCGCCTCGGGGTTGGTCAGCAGGGTGTTCGCCGGGCTGAGCGCGTCGGCGACCTGCCGCAGCGCGAAGCTCCACTGGGCCTTGGAGCGCTCGTCGATGGGCGCCGCCGCGAGGGCCTTCTGGGCCAGGTCGGTCTGGGCCAGATAGGTCTTGGCGACCAGCTCGTAGCGCGGGTCCTTGGTCCAGGCCTCGTCGCTGAACCGGCGGTCCTTGATGCCGTCGCCCTGGTCGGCCGCGCCCAGGAACGGCGCCCAGAACGCCTTCATGGCGTCCATCTGCCACTGGGTCATCTGGGCGACGGCCTGGGTCCAGGGGGCCGCGGCGGCGGTCACCGCCGCGGAGGTGTTGGCGACGTCGCCCACCGGCCACAGCACCATCGGCTGCTGGGTCTTGATCAGATCGGTCAGCCAGCTGGTGGGATCGGGCAGGGGTGAGGTCATGTCAGGGCTCCCTGAAATACGACGGAACGAGCACCCAAGAGCCTCCCACGTCGGCCGGGCAGATGCTGGTCCGATCCCGCTGGGCGGTGGGCCGGAAAGTGTGACGTCGTCGCGACGTCATCGGTGCCGGATCTTGACGCCACCCAGTCAGCGGGTAGATAGTCAGACCATGACTAATCAGGGGCGGACGCGGACTCTCCGGCCGAGCCCGCTGACGCTGATGGTGCTGGTGCTGCTGGCCGAGGCGCCGATGCACCCGTACGAGATGCAGCGGGTGATGCAGGCCCGCGGCAAGGACACCGTGGTCCGGGTGCAGCGCGGGTCGCTGTACCCGGCGGTGGAGCGGCTGGCGGCGGCCGGGCTCATCGAGCCGGCCGAGACCGAACGCGCCGGCCGGCGTCCGGAGCGCACCGTGTACCGCATCACCGAGGACGGCCGGGAGACCGCCGAGCTGTGGCTGACCGGCATGCTCCGCGAGGTCCGCAACGAGTACGCCGAGTTCCCGGCCGCCCTGTCGTTCCTGCCGCTGCTGTCCGCCGCGGACGCGCGGATCGAGCTGACCGCCCGGCTGGTCGCGCTGGGCAAGAGCATCGCCGCGATCCGGTCGGTGACCGACGGCCTGAACGACCGGTTCCGGTTGCCCCGGCTGTTCCTCATCGAGACCGAGTACCAGCTGACCATGCTCGAGGCCGAGTACCGCTGGGTCGCCGGCGTCGTCGACGACATCGCCGAAGGTCGGCTGAGCTGGGACGACGGCCAGATCAAGGCCTGGGCGGACGAGGTCCAGCAGCGGATCGGGCTGATCCCGGGCATGGCCCGGCCGATGACCGGCGGCCCGGCGCCGTAGCGCGCGCCGCCCGCGGGTGGCCGAGCGCGCACGGCCACGGTCGAGCACGACCACGGTCGAACATGACCACGGTCGAACCGGACCACCACGCGGCCGGTGGGG
>NZ_JBMDXT010000453.1:0-5090 GCF_048594475.1 Nakamurella sp.
CGGCCGGCCGGGCGGGCCCCGGCCGACAACGGTCCCGGCGGCCGCGGCGCCCGCCCCCGGTCACGCGGCCGTGGTCGAGCCCCTCGTGGAGCGCGTTGACCCGCACCAGTGGGGACGCATCGACGACGACGGCGTGGTCTACGTGCACACCGCCGCGGGCGAGCGGGCCATCGGGAACTGGCAGGCCGGCGACGCCGAGGCGGGATTGGCCCACTTCGGCCGCAAGTTCGACGACTTCAACACCGAGATCGCCCTGCTGGAGGCACGCCTGGCCTCCGGGACGGGCGATCCCAAGGCCACCAAGGCCCAGGCGATCGCGCTGCGCGATCAGGTCGAGTCGCTCCCCGCGATCGGCGATCTGGACAACGCCGCGGTGCGGCTGGAGATCGTCATCGGGGTGGCCGACGCCGCGATCGCCGGTGCCTCCACCGCCCGGATCGCCGCCAGCAACGCGGCCATCAAGGCCAATGAGGACCTGTGCGCCGAGGGCGAGGCGCAGGACGATTCGACCCAGTGGAAGTCCACCGGTGATCGCCTCAAGGCCATCGTCGAGGAATGGCGCACCATCCGCGGCATCGACCGGAAGACCGACGACGCGCTGTGGAAGCGGTTCGCCAAGGCCAGGGACACCTTCACCCGCCGCCGGGGGTCGCACTTCGCCGAGCTGGACAAGCAGCGCGGGGCCGCGAAGGAGGCCAAGGAGGAGCTGATCAAGCGGGCCGAGGCGCTGTCGGAGTCCAACGAGTGGGGCGAGACCGCGGCCAAGTACCGGACCTTGATGGATGAGTGGAAGGCCACCGGCCGCGCGCCCCGCGACGTCGAGGACGCGCTCTGGGGCCGGTTCCGGGCGGCGCAGGAGAAGTTCTTCTCCCGGCGGAACAAGGTGTTCTCGGAGCGGGACGCCGAGTTCGCCACGAACGCCGCCAAGAAGGAAGAGCTCCTCGCCGAGGCCGAGAAGATCGACCCGGCGGCCGGGTTGGACCAGGCCAAGGCCAGGATGCGCACCATCCAGGAGCGCTGGGAAGCGGCCGGCAAGGTCCCGCGGGAGCGGATCCGGGAACTCGACCAGCGCCTCAAGGCGGTCGAGGACCGGATCAAGGCCGCCGAGGACCGGCACTGGCGTCGCACCGATCCCGAGACCGAGGCCCGGGTGGCCCAGTTCCGCGCGCGGGTGGAGTCGTTCCACGCGCAGGCGGCCAAGGCCCGCGCCTCCGGCGACGAGCGCAAGGCCAAGCAGGCCGAGGCGCAGGCCAAGCAGTGGGAGGAGTGGCTCCGCACCGCGCAGAACGCGGTCGACCGCTAGCCGTCGACCCACCGGGAGCACGGTCGTTCCGCGCTCCCGGTGGGCGCGCCGTGCGCGGACGGGCTCAGCGTCGTCCCTGTGCACCGGCGGCGGCGTGTGGGTGACGCCGGGTTTGCCCTCCGGCCGCGGGTCGCGACGCACCCGGCACCCCGGCACCCGGGCACCCGGGCACCCGGGGGGACCGTCCCGACGACGGTGTCGGCGGCGGGTGGGTCAGCCGCAGGCGCCGGCGGGTTCCGGCCGCCGGGCGGGACGCCCGACCACCGGCATGCCCAGTCCCACACCCGGGGTGAGCAGTGCGGTGCCCTCCTCGGAACGATCACCGGCCCGGGTCCGGCGGTGGGTCAGGACCCCGCCGTCGGCGACCAGATGGTGCGGGGCCGCGTGCGTGACCACGGTGGTGACGACGTCGCCGGGCCGGATGGCGCGGTCGACGTGGCCGCCGGCCGGCGCGGGGTCCGGGACGAAGTGCACGAGGCGCCCGTCCCGGCCGCGGCCGGTCAACCGTCCGCTCCGCGCGTCCTTGCGCCCCTCCCCGGCCGAGACCAGAACCTCGACGGTCCGGCCGACGAGGGCCTCGTTGCCGGCCAGCGTCGCGGCGGTGACCACCTCGGTCAGTCGCGCGAAGCGATGGGCCACGACGTCCGGCGGCACCTGGTCGGGCAGCGTCGCCGCCGGCGTGCCCGGGCGCGGCGAGTACTGGAAGGTGAAGGCGCCGGCGAACCGGGCGGCCCGCGCGACCTCGAGCGTCTGCTCGAAGTCCTCCTCGGTCTCGCCCGGGAAGCCGACGATGATGTCGGTGGTGATGGCGGCGTCGGGCATCGCGTCGCGGACCTCGGCGAGAATCGAGAGGTACCGCGCCGACCGGTAGGAGCGGCGCATCGCCTTGAGCACGCGGTCCGACCCGGACTGCAGCGGCATGTGCAACTGGTGGCACACGTTCGGCGTTTGCGCCATCGCCTCGATGACGTCGGTGGTGAAGTCCTTCGGGTGCGGCGAGGTGAAACGGACGCGTTCCAGTCCCTCGATCCGGCCGCAGGCGCGGAGCAGCTTGCCGAACGCTTGACGGTCGCCGAACTGCACGCCGTAGGAGTTGACGTTCTGCCCGAGCAGGGTCACTTCCAGCACGCCGTCGTCGACCAGCATCTGCACCTCGGCCAGCACGTCACCGGGGCGGCGGTCGGCCTCCCGGCCCCGCAGCGACGGCACGATGCAGAAGGTGCAGGTGTTGTTGCAGCCCACCGAGATGGACACCCAGCCCGCGTAGTGCGACTCGCGCTTGGCCGGCAGCGAGGACGGGAAGACCTCGAGGGCGTCCAGGATCTCCACCTCGGCCCGGGCATTGTGCCGGGCCCGCTCGAGCAGGGTCGGCAGCGACCCGACGTTGTGCGTGCCGAAGACCACGTCGACCCAGGGCGCCCGGCGGACGATCTCGCCGCGGTCCTTCTGGGCCAGGCAGCCGCCGACCGCGATCTGCATGCCGGGGTGCTGGGCCTTGACCGACGCCAGGTGCCCGAGGTTGCCGTAGAGCTTGTTGTCCGCGTTCTCGCGCACGGCGCACGTGTTGAACACGACGACGTCGGCCCGGTCGCCGTCGGTCACGGCCGTGTATCCGGCCTGTTCCAGCAGGCCGGACAGGCGTTCCGAGTCGTGCACGTTCATCTGGCAGCCGAAGGTCCGGACCTGGTAGGTCCGGGAATCGTCGGTCGAGGCGGTTACTGCTGAGGTCACGGCACTCAGGGTAGTTGGCGCGAGCGCCGGCGACGTCCGCCCGGGGCCGTGGAATCGCCCGGTGCGGGCCACCGATTGCGTAAAGGTTCGATGACAGCTCGCCCGTCCGGCGCACATGTGTCCGCCGTGTGTGACAGTCTCGAACAACCTGTGAGTGACGATGCGCCGACCGGGGAGGTTATGTGAGCGACGGCCCGACACCAACGAGCACCGGGCGAACGATGATCTCGATGAGGGATGTCGACAAGCATTTCGGGTCGCTGCATGTGCTCAAGAACATCCAGCTGGAGGTCCCGACCGGCCAGGTGGTGATCGTCATCGGGCCCTCCGGGAGCGGCAAGTCGACCCTGTGCCGCACGATCAACCGGCTGGAATCGATCGACTCCGGGCACATCGAGATCGACGGCACCCCGCTTCCCGACGAGGGCAAGGCGCTGGCCCAGCTGCGCTCCGACGTGGGCATGGTGTTCCAGTCGTTCAACCTGTTCGCCCACAAGACGATCCTGCAGAACGTCACCTTGGGGCCGATCAAGGTCCGGAAGATGAACAAGGGCAAGGCCGAGGAGCTGGCCCTGTCGCTGCTGCGCCGGGTGGGGGTGGAGTCGCAGAAGGACAAGCTGCCGGCCCAGCTCTCCGGCGGCCAGCAGCAGCGCGTCGCGATCGCCCGGGCGCTGGCGATGCAGCCCAAGGTGATGCTGTTCGACGAGCCGACCAGCGCCCTGGACCCGGAGATGGTCAACGAGGTGCTGGACGTGATGACCTCGCTGGCCAAGGAGGGCATGACGATGGTCGTCGTCACCCACGAGATGGGCTTCGCCCGCAAGGCCGGCGACCGCGTCCTGTTCATGGCCGACGGGGAGATCGTCGAGGACGCCCGGCCGGACGAGTTCTTCACCAACCCGACGTCGACCCGGGCCAAGGACTTCCTGAGCAAGATCCTCACCCACTGAGTGACCCACCGGATCTACCCACGGCCCGGGACCGCCCCGGCGCCGAGTATCACCGGAAGGAAGCACCGCATGAAACTCCGCAGAATCGGATCGGCGATCGCCGGCGCGGCCGCGCTGGCCCTCGTCGTCACCGGCTGCAGCAGCGGTTCCACCTCGTCGTCGACCAGTGCGGCGGCCAGCGCGGCGGCGTCCGCGACGTCGGCCGCCGCCAGCGCGATGTCGGGAGCCGAGAGTGCGATGTCGTCCGCCGCCGCCGGCGCCAGCAGCGCGGCGGCCGGAGCCACCGGCGACTCGCAGGTGATGACGAACGCCGGCGAGGGCAAGGTCACCGTCGGTATCAAGTTCGACCAGCCCGGCTTGGGGCTGAAGAACCCGGACGGCTCGTTCAGCGGTTTCGACGTCGAGGTGGCCAAGTACGTCGCCGGCAAGCTCGGGGTTCCCGAGGGCGGCATCACCTTCGTCGAGTCCAAGTCGGCCGAACGCGAGGGCCTGATCGACCGCGGCGAGGTGGACTACATCGTCGCGACGTACTCGATCACCGATGCCCGCAAGGAGAAGGTCAACTTCGCCGGGCCGTACTTCGTCGCCGCCCAGGACCTGCTGGTCAAGTCGGACAACACCGACATCACCGGCCCGGAGGCGATGGCCGGGAAGATCCTCTGCTCGGTCACCGGCTCGACCTCGGCGCAGAAGGTGAAGGACAACTACGCGCAGGACGTGGCGCTGCAGGAGTACGGCACCTACACCGAGTGCGTCGAGGCGCTGCGCTCGGGCGCCGTCGATGCCGTGACCACCGACAACGTGATCCTCGCCGGGTACGCCTCGCAGTACCCCGGTGAGCTCAAGGTCGTGGGCAAGGGCTTCTCGACCGAGAACTACGGCATCGGCCTGAAGAAGGGCGACACCGCCGGTACCGAGGCGATCAACGCGGCCATCGCGGCCATGATCGCCGACGGGTCCTGGAAGCAGGCCCTCGAGGACACCGTCGGACCGTCGGGCTTCACCATCCCGGCGCCGCCGACGCCGTCCAGCTGATCCGACCAGGCCCGGGGGGGGGGGGCGCCCCCCCCCCCCCCGCCCCCCCACAGGCGGCCCCCCCCCCCCCC